>DATLUW010000218.1:0-2556 GCA_035577825.1 Actinomycetota bacterium
GGGAGGCAAATCCGCTGCCGGGACGGGACGCGGGACGTCCGCCCGTCGACGCGCTGCTGCGCTGGTACGCGCCCCGGCGCGCGGCCTACCCGTGGCGGGGCGCCGACCCGTACGGCGTGTGGGTCAGCGAGGTGATGCTCCAGCAGACCCAGGCCGCCCGGGTGGTCCCGGCGTACGCCGCCTTCCGCCGGCGGTTCCCGGACGTCGCCGCGCTTGCCGCCGCGTCCCGCGCGGAGGTCCTGCGGGCGTGGGGTTCGCTCGGGTACCCGCGCCGCGCCGTCGCCATGGCCGAGGCCGCCCGGGCGATGGTCCGCGAGCACGGCGGGCGGGTGCCGGACGATCCCGCCGTCCTCGTGACGCTGCCGGGCATCGGGCCGTACACGGCGGCGGCGGTCGCGGCGCTCGGGTACGGGCGGCCGGTCGCCGCGCTCGACACGAACGTCCGCCGGGTGACGGCGCGATCGCTGCTCGGGGACGAGCCGCACCGGCTGTCCGCCGCGGTGGTGTCGAACTCGGCCGGGGAGTGGCTCGGGCGGGCCCGGCCGGGGGACGTGCTGCAGGCGCTCATGGACCTGGGGCGGACGACATGCCGGCCGAGGCCGCGGTGCGGCGAGTGTCCGCTGGCGGCGTCCTGCCGGTTCGTCGCAGGCGGAGTGGAGCCCGAGCGTGCGCCCCGGCGGCAGCCCGCGTACGCCGGGTCGCTGCGCGAGGTGCGCGGCGCGGTCCTGCGCTCGCTCCGGGAACGCGCGGATGCCACCACGTTGGGCGCCCTGGTCGCAGCGACGGGATTCGACGACCGGCGGGTGGCGGACGCCGTCCGAGGCCTGGCCGCCGACGGCGTGATCGCCGCCGGCCCGGCTGCGCTCGAGGGCCGGCCCCGCGGCCGTGTCTCCCTCCCCGCCTGAATCTCCGGGGAACGAATCCCAGCGCGTTCGACTCGAACGAATGGACGGGGAGCGGCCGCTGGCCGGTTCGAACCGGGCCGCCGGCCGCGCTCGTACAACCAGTCGAGTCCCGGACTCCGCCGCCGGACACCTCGAAGGAGGCGGCCATGCGTCGGATCGGGAGAGGGGCCGGACTGCTCGCGGGCGTGGCGGCGGTCGCGATCGCCGCCGTCGCGTGCAGCAGCAGCGGGGGCGGCGCGCAGAGCGCGGGGGCCCTGACCGCAGCGACCAGCGGCGCAGCCGGCGTCACCGGCACGAGCGGCGTGTCCGGCGGGTCGGCGCCGGCCGGCACCTCGGGCGGCGGCGGCGCCACGGTCGTCGACGTTCCCGCTGTTCCCCAGGCCATCGTGAAGAACGCCAGGCTTTCGCTCGAGGTGCCCCGGAACGGGTTCGAGAAGGCGGCCGACCAGGCGACGGCCATCGCCGGCGCGGAGGGCGGCTACGTCGAGTCGTCGTCCTCGCATGGATCGAACGTCGCCTCCGGCCGCCTGACGCTGCGCATCCCCGTCGACAACTTCGAGGCCGCGCTGTCGGAGGTCTCCCGGCTCGGGGCGGTCCGGCTGCGCTCCGTGACCGGCAGGGACGTCACGTCGAAGTTCGTCGACCTCGACGCGCGGATCCGCAACGCGAAGGCGCAGGAGGTCGTCCTGCTCGGGATCCTGAACGACGCGAAGACCGTCTCGGCCACCCTCCAGGTCCAGCGGACGCTGTCGGACGTGCAGCTGCAGATCGAAGAGCTGGTCGGCCAGGAGCGTTCGCTCCGGAACCGCGCGGACCTCGGGACGATCGTGGTCGATCTGTTCGAACCGGGGCTGCCCGCGCACCACGCGGTGGTCACCGCTGGCATCTCGAACCCGAGCCTGGCCGAGGCGTGGACGCGGGCCAAGGCGACGTTCTTCGGCCTCCTCTACGCGATCGTGGTGAGCGCCGGCGTGCTGCTCCCGCTCGGGCTGGTCGCGCTGGTCGTGTTCCTCGTGTGGCGGCGGTGGCGGGACCGGGCACGGAGCGTTCCGGCGGAGGCTCGGCCGGACGCCTGATTCGGCCGAACGGCCTCGGCCGGGATGCTCGCCCGTTCGACCGATCGGACCGGGCGCGCCTTCCGGGTAGCATCGGCGTCGATGACGAGCTCCCCCCTTCCGCAGCAGGAGGCCGCGCCAGACCCGGTCGCGCAGCCGTCGGAGTACCGCGACCTGCTGCTCGGCCTCGTCGGCGACGACGACCCGGCGTCGGTCCAGCGCGCCACGGTCACCGAGCTCCGCCGGCTGGTGTTCGGTGACTGGCTCGCGCTCGAGCTTCGGACGCCCCCAGCCGAGGGCGAGTGGTCGATGATCCAGCTCCTCGGGCACTTCGCCGACTCCGAGCTCGTGGTCGGGACGCGGTACCGGTGGATCGTCTCGCACGACACGCCGGAGCTCATGCCGTACGACCAGGACCTGTGGGTCGACCGGCTCCGCCACCAGACGGCCGGGCCCGCCGAGCTGCTCGACCTGTTCGCGGCGCTCCGCCGCGCGAACCTCGCCCTGTGGGAGCGAATCCCGCCCGAGGAACGCAGCAGGTACGGCATGCACCAGGAACGCGGCGCGGAATCCTACGAGACGACGTTCCGGATCCA
>DATLUW010000219.1:0-3218 GCA_035577825.1 Actinomycetota bacterium
CCAGTGGACGAACGCGATCACCGCGGCGGCTCCGGATACCATGCCTCCACGGACGCGATCCTCGGGGGCGGCCATGGCCACAGGCTTGAACGATCCTGCACTCGAACCGACGGACTCGATCCGGTTCAGCGAGGGTGCCCCGGGCGTCGAGCGGGCCGAGGTCCGCCTGCGGTCGAGGGGGTTCGACCCCCACCGCCACGACACCTACGGGATCGGCGTCACGACGTCCGGCGTGCAGGCGTTCCGGTACCGGGGCGAACGCCGGATCTGCGTTCCGGGCGAGTGGCACGTGCTGCACCCCGACGAGACGCACGATGGCCGGGCCGCCACCGAGGGCGGGTTCGGGTACCGGATCCTCTACCTCGCGCCGGAACTCATCCGCGATGCCCTGGGCGGGGGTGCGCTTCCGTTCGTCGCCGATCCGGTGATCCCACCGGGGCCGCAGACGGAGCTCGTCGCCCCGTACCTCGATGCAATCGACGAACCGGTCAGCGACCTCGGGAGGGCCGAGATCGCAGCCGCCGCGGCCGAGGCCCTGTCCTTGCTCGCGGGCGGAACCGCGGACGAACGCGTCACGATCGACCTCCCGGCGATGGAGCGAGTCCGCGACCATCTGGTGGCCCACGCCGGCGAGCAGACCTCGGCGGTGACGCTCGAGGCCCTGGCGGGCATGGACCGCTTCGCGATCATCCGGCACTTCCGCCGGGCCTTCGGCACCACGCCGGACCGGTACCGCACCCAGCGCCGGCTGGCCATGGCGCGCCGTGCCGTGGAGTCAGGCCTTCCCCTCGCCCGCGTCGCGGCCGACAGCGGGTTCGCCGACCAGAGCCACATGACCCGCCAGTTCCACCGCACGTACGGCATGACGCCGGCCCGATGGGCCGCGCTCACGACCTCATGAGCTGACGGTCAGCGACGTCGGCAGATGTCCCTTCGATGTCCGACCTTCAGAACCGCGACGACACGTGCGACCTCGTCGATCCGGTAGATGACGGGCCTTGGTGGACGGCGTGCGATCTCTTCCTCGGCCTCCCGAATCCCTGCCATCAACTCGGGATCGGACATGGATCTCGAGCGTCTCCTCGAGTGATTCCAGGTCGTCCACGGACAGGAGCACAGCGGCTGGCCGTCCGTGCTTGGTGATGACCACTCGGGCGTGCCCGCGTTCGATCCGGTCGACGATCTCGGACAGGCGGTTCTTCACTTCGCCGAGGGGATCGGTTCACGGTCGGCAATCGGTCGAGGGTTTCGTCGTCCGAGATCCACCCGCCTTCATGACGGTCATGCCGGCACGAGGTACTGACATCTGAAGCTGGCGGGCTTTTGCCGTGGTTCTCGCCTCGCAACTACCCTTGCTCGGCACGTTGGGTTGCGCGCGGCGCCCGTTCACACCGGTTGGAGGCGGCGGATGAAGGCTGACGAGGTACGCAAGGTCGGGGTCATCGGGGCGGGGATCATGGGGTCGGGGATCATCGAGGTGATCGCCCGGTCCGGCCAGGAGGTCGTGTTCGTCGAGGTGTCCGACGAGAAGGTCGCCCGCGGTCAGGGCGCCGTCGAGAAGTCGACCGGCAGGGCCGTCGAGAAGGGGAAGCTCGACGCCGACGAACGGGGCGCGATCCTCGGTCGCATCACGGGCGGCACCGACCTGAGCGAGGTCGCCGACGCCGACCTCGTGATCGAGGCCGCAACCGAGGACCTCGACATCAAGCTCGAGCTCTTCCAGCAGCTCGACGACCTCACGCGCGAGGAGGTCGTGCTCGCCACGAACACCTCGTCGCTCCCGATCGCCGAGCTGGCCTCGAAGACCAGCCGGCCGGACAAGGTCATCGGGATGCACTTCTTCAACCCGCCGCCGGTGCTGAAGCTGCTCGAGGTGATCCGCGGCCTGCAGACCTCCGACGAGACGCTCGAGTTCGCCCGGGCGTACGGCGAGCGCATCGGCAAGACGACGGTGCTCTCCAAGGACCGGGCGGGGTTCATCGTGAACTTCCTGCTGGTGCCGTACCTGAACAGCGCCGTGCAGATGTTCGACGACGGAGTGGCGACCAAGGAGGACATCGACACCGCCGTGCACCTCGGGCTCGCGCACCCGATGGGGCCGCTCACGCTGCTCGACCTGATCGGGCTCGACACCGCGCTGTACATCTCGAACGTGCTGTACGACGAGTTCAAGGACCCGCTGTACGCGGCGCCGACGCTGCTGAAGCGGATGGTCGCAGCCGGCTACCTCGGGCGGAAGTCGGGGCGCGGGTTCTACGACTACACGAGCGGCGAGCAGAAGTAGCGGTCACGAAGATGCCCAAGGCGATCGACCTCCACGTCCACCTGCCCACCGAACAGTGGCTGCGGCAGTCCATCGGCCCGCTGCTCCCGGCGACCGAGGCGTACTTCCGGGCGAAGGTCCCACGCAAGACGATCGAGGACGTCGCCGAGGAGTACGCCGCGAGGGACATCCTCGGCGTCGTGCTCGACTGGGACGACGAGTCGATCACCGGCCGCGGATGGATGGGGAACGAGTGGCTGGCCGAGCTGTCCTCGAAGTTCCCGGGCGTGCTGATGGGGTTCGGCAGCGTCGATCCCCACCGTGACGACGCCGTGAACACCGTCAAGCGCGTCGCCGACCTCGGGATGAAGGGCCTGAAGATCCACCCCACCATGCAGGCGTTCGATCCGGCGGAGACGCGGTACTACCCGATCTGGAAGGCCGCCGAGAAGCACGGCCTGATCGTGCTGTTCCACACGGGGACGTGCGGGATCGGGGCGGGGACGCCGGGCGCCGGCGGGACGAAGATCCGCTACTCGCACCCGGGGTTCCTCGACTCGCTGGCGGCGGACTTCCCGGGGCTGACGCTGATCGCGGCGCACTTCGGGTGGCCGTGGTTCATGGAGTGCCTGGCGATCGCCCTGCACGCGTCGAACGTGTACATCGAGCTCAGCGGGTGGGCGCCGGGCTACCTGCCGCCCGAAGTGAAGCGCGAGATCGGCAAGCGGCTGAACCAGCAGACGCTGTTCGGGAGCGACTACCCCTTCATCGACCTCGACCGGTGGTTCCGCGAGTTCGACGAGCTCGGCCTCCCCGAGGGCGCGCACGAGCCGATCCTGCGCGGGAACGCCGCCCGCCTGCTCGGACTCGACGAGGGCGTCGACCAGGCGAGCTGACGTCTACAGGTTCGGGTAGATCGAGCGAACGAGCGCCGGCGTCACCTTCACCTCGATCG
>DATLUW010000220.1:0-6889 GCA_035577825.1 Actinomycetota bacterium
CTTCAACGCCGTCGCGTGGACGTACGTCCACCTGCGCGGCCGGCACGGGTGGCCGGCGGAGCGGGCCGCGGCCCGCGTCGTCGGCGTCGTGCTCAACGGCCTCTCCACATCCGAGGGAAAGGAGCCCCGGTGAACGCATCCATGTCCCCGCCGTACCGCGAGCCGCTGATCCTCCGCGAGCCGGGCGAGCGTGTCATCCCGGAGCCGCCGAGGCGCGGCGAGCCGGGCGGCCCACCCTGTGGGATCTGCACCGGGCAGTCGACCTCGCCGGTCTGGTCGGACGAGAACTGGACGCTCCACCCGCCGGTCGGCGGCAGCCTGCCGGGCGCCGTCTGGCTGGCGAGCCGCGTGCACGTGGACTCGTTCTGCGACCTCCCGGACGAGCTGGCCGCCGACTTCGGGCGGGTCGTCGCCCGCGTCGAGCGCGCAATTCTCTCGCTCGGCGACTTCGCGCGCGTGCACCTGTATCGCTACGGCGACGGCGGTGCGCACTTCCACGTGTGGTTCGTGCCGCGGCCGCTCGGGATGCTGGAGGCATCGGGAATGATGCTGCCGCTGTGGGAGGACGCGCTGCCGAACGTGCCGGACGAGGAGCTCGCGGCGGCGGCGGAGCGGGTCGCGGCCGCCATGTGACCGTGGAGGGCGGGCTCGCCCGCAGGCTCGGGACCGGCGACGCCGTCGTCATCGGCCTCGGCTCGATGGTCGGCGCGGGCGTCTTCTCGGCGTTCGCGCCCGCGGCGGCGGCGGCCGGGTCCGGCCTGCTGATCGGGCTCGCGCTCGCGGCCGGCGTGGCGTACTGCAACGCGGTGGCGTCTGCGCAGCTCGCGGCGCAGTACCCGACCTCCGGCGGCACCTACGTCTACGGACGCGAACGGCTGGGCGAGTGGTCGGGCTTCGTCGCGGGCTGGGGCTTCGTCGTCGGCAAGACCGCCTCGTGCGCGGCAATGGCCCTGACGTTCGCCTCGTACGCCGTCCCGGGTTCGACGTGGGCGCAACGCCTCGTCGGCGTAGCGGCGGTCGTGCTGCTGGCGGGCGCAAACTGCCTCGGGGTCACGCGAACGGCCGGACTGACTCGGCTGCTCGTCGCGGCGTCGCTGCTCGCGCTGGCCGTGGTGGTCGCGGCGATCCTCGGCGGCGGAGCCCGGGCGTCCGGCCACGGTGACGTCCACGGCGGCGTGTACGGGGTGCTGCAGTCCGCAGGGCTGCTGTTCTTCGCGTTCGCGGGCTACGCGCGGATCGCCACGCTCGGCGAGGAAGTTCGCGACCCCGAGCGGACGATCCCACGTGCGATTCCGCTCGCGCTCGGGATCGCGGTCTTGATCTACGCCGCAGTCGGGATCTCGTGCCTGCTCGCCGCCGGGCCGGAGGCGCTCGCGGCGAGCACGGCGCCCGTCGCGACGGCGGTGAAGGCCGCCGGGGAGGCCTGGGCGGTCCCGTTCGTCCGGATAGGGGCCACGGTCGCCAGCCTCGGCGCGCTGCTCGCGCTGATCGCGGGCATCGGCCGTACCTCGCTCGCAATGGCTCGCAACGGCGACCTCCCGCGCGCGCTTGCCGCCGTCGAGCCGCGTCACCGCGTCCCTGCACGTGCCGAGCTCGCCGTCGCTGTGGTCGTCTCGGGGCTCGTGCTCACGACCGACTTGCGCGGCGCGATCGGCTTCTCGTCCTTCGGCGTGCTCACCTACTACGCGATCGCAAACACCGCGGCGTTCACACAGACCGCCGACCGACGGCGCTGGCCGCGGGCGCTCAACGTCCTCGGCGCCGCGGGGTGCGCCGTGCTCGCGTTCACGCTGCCGGTGTCCGCCGTCGTCGCCGGGCTCGCGGTTTTCGCCATCGGCGTCGCCGGCCGACTCTTGTTCGCCCGCAGCGTACGGGTCTCGCGCACAGGGCATCCCTGATTTCTCGGCCCGGATATCGTCGCGGTCATGGCGGCCCGTCCTACGCAGCCGATCGTCGAATGAGCTCCGGACGACCGATCCTCATCACCGGAGCACATCGCTCCGGAACGACCTGGGTGGGGAAGATGCTCGCGCTTGCGCCCGGCGTCGGCTACGTCCACGAGCCGTTCAGCCCCAAGACCCCGAACGGCCTCAGTCCAGCCGGCTTCCGGCGCTACTACACCGTCGTGACGACGGAGAACGAGGACCGCTTCCGGCCAGGACTCGCGGAGTCGCTTGCCTTGCGGTACGACCTGGGTGCCCAACTACGGTCGGCGCGGTCGTGGCGCGACGTCGCGCGGGTCCCCAGGGATTACCGGCGCCTGCGGGGCTGGCGCCGCAACGGTCGGCGCCCGCTCATGAAGGACCCGATCGCCCTGCTGTCCGCCGAGTGGCTCGCCGCCACCTTCGACATGGACGTGGTGGTGCTGATCCGGCACCCGGCGGCGTTCGCTGCGAGCCTCAAGCGGCTCGGCTGGAGTCACAGCTTCGCGACCTTCTTCGACGAGAACGGCACGCTGCCCGAGGTGGTGCAGCCCTACGAGATCGACATCCGCGAGCAGGCTCACCGGCCCGGCGACGGCCTCGCTCAGGCGGCAGTGCTCTGGCGGCTGCTGTACGGCGCGGTCGACGGGTACCGCGAGCGGCACCCCGACTGGACGTTCCTTCGGCACGAGGACGCCTCGCTCGAGCCGGCCGCCACGTTCGAACGGCTCTACGAGCGCCTCGCGCTCGAGCTGACGCCTTCGGCGAGGGCGGAGATCGAACAGTCGAGCGCGTCGGACAATCCATCCGAGTTGCCGACGCCGCACGCGGTGGCGCTCGACAGCGCAGCGAGCCTGGGCCGTTGGCGCGACCAGCTCACGCCGGACGAGGTCGAGTCGCTGCGTGAGCGGACACGCGACGTCTGGCCGCGCTTCTACGCCGAGTCAGACTGGTAGCCGAACGACGAGGGGCCGCCCGGAGGCGGCCCCTCGTTGGTGGTTCATTGATGCGTTACGGCGTGACCGTCAGCCCGCTCACGACCTGCGTGATGCCGGGCGTCTTGTCCGACGTCATCGATGCGACGGACGTGTAGCCGCCGGGAATCGCTGCTGTGGCGTCGTAGGGAATGCTGACCGAGCCGCCCGCGGTCGGGCCGCTCAGCACGGGGCGGTACTCCGTGTTGTTCGCCGGCGCCGAGGGGATGTTCTTCCCGCTCGTGCCGTCGCGGTTCTCCGCGCCCCAGTTCATCGCAGAGCCCGGATCGCCTGCGGCCGCGTTGGCGGTGCCGTAGGAGATCGTCAGCTGCTCGTTCGCCGGACCGCCGAGCTTGATCCAGATCTCGCCGCTGTGCCTGGTCGCGTTGCTGAAGTTCTTGACCGACTCGAAGTCAACGACGAGCCAGTTGCTGACGCCGTCGCCGAGCACGTTCACGAGGATGGCGTTGTTGCCGATCGTGCCTCCCGTCGTGTTCAGGTCGGTCCAGAACGGAGCGATCACGTTGTTCGGCTTTGCCGTGTTGGGGAACGTCTGCGGGAAGAAGTTGACGTCCGCAGACGTGCCGCCGCCGATCACGACGTACCCGTCCGTCACGACTCCGATCCGGTTGTACGACTCACCGCCGTACGAGAAGGCCGGAACGTTGACGTTCGTGATCGCGTCGTCGGCACCCGGGACGACCAGGTTGCCGCCGAATAGCGACAGCGGCAGGTAGCCGCCCGCAGGGCCGCTGCCAGTGATGTTGTTGATCGCCGTGACTTGCGGTGGGATCGCCGGCGACAGGCTTCCGCTCCACTGAACGCTCTTCGCGTTCGGAGGCACGGTGCCCGGTGCGCCGACGTTCGTGTAGCGAAGGACGCCGTCCTCGGGATGGTCGCCCTGGGTGACGTTGAGCGCCGCGTTCGCGGCCGTCTGGCCCAGGTTCTGCACCGTCGAGGTGCAGTGCGTCGAGCCCGTGTTCGCCGCGAACGACGTCGGCGAGCAGGAGCTCGAGAGCGTGACCGCGCCCTGCGTCTTCACGAACGCGACCGGCATGTACACCGGGTTGCCGCCCTTGGACGGCGTTAGGCGAATCGACCCGAAGTACTGGCCGTTGGCGACGGTCGGTGCGCTGATCGTGATCGGGAACGTCACCGAGTCGCCCTTGTTGACGTGCAGGTCGTGGTTGTTGTTCCCGACCGTGATCGAGACGCCGGCCGGCGCGGTGATCTGAACGGCCATGTTCTGGTTCTGGCCGGAGACGTTGATCGCCGTCCGCTGGGTCGACAGCGTGCCGGGCATCGTCGTTGCGTCGACGCTCGGCAGGTTGAGGTCGACCCGGTGGATCGTGTCGGTGCCTGCCGCGACGAAGTCCGCGTACGTCTCGTTGAAGACGAGCGTCGGGTCCACGGCGCGGTCGGCGCGGATCGAGCCAGCACCCATGTCGAACGGGGTTGCAGGCGTCGTGCCGTCCTCCTTGACGACGGCCTGAACCGCGGACGTCATCATCGCCGAGATGATCTCTGGCGGCGTCCACGTCGGATGCGACGCCTTGATCAGGGCCGCGACGCCGGCAGCATGCGGGCTCGACATCGAGGTGCCTGCAATCGCCTGGTACAGGTTGCCGGGCGGTCCGTTGTCGGCCGTCGTCTGATCAGGCTGCGGGGTCATGCCGGCGAGTACCTGCACACCCGGAGCCGTCACGTTCGGCTTCATCCAGTCGCCGGTCGGTCCGCGCGACGAGAACGACGCCATGACGTCCGCCTGCGCGGGGCTTGCCGTGCCCTGTGCCCACGTTGCCATCACGCCGGTATGAGCTGTGACGAAGGTGGCGATCGCGTTCGCGTTGAACTGCGTCTGAATCGCCGGCAGGTAGTGGTTGTCCGACTCGAGGTCGGTCACCGTTGCCGACTGGTTGTAGAGGATCATCCCGACTGCGCCGCCGGCGAGGACTCTGCGGCCCTTGTCGATGCGGCCGTTGTTCCCGCGTGCGCAGACGACGACCTTGCCGGTGGCCGTCCCAGCAGCGAGGGTCGACTGGCAGAGGGCGTCCTCACCGGGAAGCGTTCCAGCAAGCACGACCGGAGTCGGGCTGGTGATGCCGTTCGTGAGCGTTACGCCCGGGATGTCCAGCGTCGCGCCGCCGTCCGCTGTGAGATGCAGCGTCGAGCCGAACGAGCGCGGGCCGGTCGAGGCGCCCACGGTGTTCGTCCACGGTCCGCCGTGATCCGACGTGCCGGCACCAGGGCCGCTGTTCCCGGCCGAGGCGTTGACGGTGATACCCGCGTTCGTCGCATCGAGGAACGCGAGCTCGACCGGGTCGGTGTACGGCTGTCCGCCGCCCGAGATCGAGAAGTTGATCACGTTCACGCCGTCGGTGATCGCCTGTTGCACCGCCGACACGGAGTCGGAGGCGAAGCAGCCGGATGCGGCGCAGACGCGGAACATCTCGACGTGCGCCCCGGGAGCGATCCCGCATACCGGACCACGTTCCACGCCGTAGATGACCGCCGAAGTGACACAGTCACCGGCAGCCGTCGTCGTGGTGTGCGTGCCGTGGCCCTCGGGGTCGCGAGGAGAGCACACGTGTGTCGTGTTGTTGCAGAACTCGTTCGCGCCGGCGCCGACGGCGGCCATGTAGGTCGCCATCTTCGAGTACGCGCCGACGAGCTTGTTGTTGCAGGCGAACGTCGGCCCCAGGTGGGCCGTGTCGGTGCCGTCGCCGAACTGGCAGCCCTTGATGCCGCCGGCGGGAGCCGGAACACCGGCAGCCGAGAGCATCGGATGCTCCGGCCATAGGCCCGTGTCGATCACGCCGACCACGACGGTGTTTCCGGCATGTGCGGAGCCACCCAGCGTCGGCCAGACGTTGGTCGCGCCGATGAATGCCGTGTTGTCGTCGAGCGGCTGGTTCAGCGCATCCTTCTGCACGGCGACCACACCCGGCACCGACAGCAGGCTGCCGATTCGGTTCGCCGGGACACGGGCGGCCACGCCGCCGTAGGCGACAGTCAGCGACTGTCCGAGTCGGGCGCGCGGAAACGCGTGCTTGATCCGGGCGTTGATGCGTTGGACCTTGGCGTGGGCGAACCGCTGATAGCGGTCGAAGGCGTCGAAGTTCTTTCGGAGCGCCTTGTGCGTCACGCGCGGGCTCGTCGCCCTCAGCCCGGTGATTCCGCCGGCGTAACTGGCGGCCGGCGTGAAGGCGTACTTGATCATGACCGGCACCAGTTTCGAGCTCTTCCGCCCGAGCAGCGAAGGATCCGTCTTGTAGACGCTCCTCGGGGCGGTCTTCGAGACCGCGTACTCAGAAGCCGTGGTGACGTGAGCACTCGCCGTCGTCAGATTGGTCCTGGGCCCCGCAGCGACGCCGCCTACCACGACGACGCTCACTAGCCCGACCAATGCCAGCGAGACGAGCAGCAATATGCCCCGGCGCTGCCGGGACCGCGTCGTTCTCGACACGTAACTCCCCTCTCTCTCCCGTTTCCCCTAGACGGAGCTCCGCGAAAAACCGGTTCCGTCGAGCCGATCTTTGTCCAGAATCCTCTATCGAGTCAAGAGAACGGACGGGGAGGAAATCAGGCGCGCAGGACGACTTCGAGCGCGGTTCCACGCCCCGGAGTCGAGACGAGGCGGAATCCGCCGCCGATCGAGGCCGCGCGGGCGCGCATGTTCTTCAGGCCCTGGCCCGCGGCGATCTCCTGCTCGTCGAACCCCGCGCCGTCGTCGACGACGGTGACGAAGCGCTCTCCCGCGCGTTCCGCGATCCGCACCTCCGCGCGGCGCGCGTCTGCATGTTTCCGCGCGTTCGCGAGGCCCTCCTGGACGATCCTGAAGACTTCGATCTGCTCGTCCGGGGCCAGGCGGATGCCGTCCTGGATCTCGAGCTCGACCTCCAGGCAGCCGTCGGCCGTGAGGAAGTCGACGTAGCGCCGGAGGGCGGCGTCAAACGGTGCTGAGCCGCCGGCCGAGGACAGCGCCAGGACGGC
>DATLUW010000221.1:0-6801 GCA_035577825.1 Actinomycetota bacterium
ATCGGCCCTGGCGTCGAGGGCCATGTCGCGCATCGATGACGACCAGTACTCATCGTGGCCGAGCGAGATCAGGGCGCGGTGGTTGAGCAGCAGCTGCGGACGTTCGTGGAAGTCGACGTCGGTCCAGTACGTGACGTCATACCCCGCCTTTTCAGCGAGGACGATCAGCGGCAGCTCGGTGCCGTTGAGGATTCCGGCCCCGCCCCGGAACCCCGCATACGGCCGATCGAACGACACGATCGTCGCCCGCCCGGTCGGCCCGCCGTACAGGCTGTACCCGCCCCAGTCGTTGTAGGCCTGCCACGTCGTGACCTCGTTCTGGATGACGAGCGCCGCGTGGCTGGCGTCGTTCCGAACGGTGAGGGGAACGAACTGCGCCGCTCCCGCGCTCGAGACCAGCTTGAGGAGGTACACGCCCTCCGGCCACCGTCGCGACACGAACAGGTGGATCGACGGGTGCCACCCGGCCTCAACCATGTTCGTCGCGGGCGTCCGCACCGGGGCCGCCTGCCGGCCGCCACGGACCCACGCCGAGGTCCAGATCAGGCGCCCCCAGTCCCCCTGGTACCACCCCATGCGGTAGGCGCGGACCTGGAACCGGGCAGCGGGGGTCGACACGAACAGCGTGAGCGCATCGCCTTGCTGGACGCTCACCTTGTTCGCGTAGCCCTCGATCGCCGCGGACATTCCCAACGGAATCTGCCAGTCGCTCGTCCCGGGCCGGAGGTTCTCGCGGACGACCCAGGAAGCCCTGCTCGCGGCCGGTCCGGTCGCGAACGGCGTGAACACGGCATCGGCCGGCGAACCCGATGGGCTTCGGGGTGTCGGAGCCGCGTTGCCCGACCCCGGCGAGAGCGCCGCGCCGACGAGCGCGATCGTGATGGTGAGCAACCTGACGCCGCGGCGCCGACGCCTTCCGGCCTGGACGCCCGGTGCCGCCGTCGAAGCCCTGCGATCCGCCATCGGTTCCCTCCTTCGCCGCGCGGGCCCATCCACGGCGATGCTCGGAGGGCGGGTCGTTCGAACCCATGGACCGGGCGGGGAGAGATGCGTTCCCGGGGGGATGGACTTGTGTCACCATTCGGCAAGGTCGGTCCGGTCGGGGGGTGCGTGGTGGGCGCCTACGTTCAGCTGCTCGTCGGCGGAACCGCCGACCGGGTCCCGCTGACGGGCGACCGACTCGTGATCGGGCAGTCCTCGACGAACGACCTCGCGCTGCCGTTCGACTCGACGGTCTCCCGGCTGCACGCAATCCTCGAGCGCCTGCCTTCGGGCTGGTGCGTCCGGGACCTCAACTCACGCAACGGCACGTTCCTGAACGGCGAGCGGGTCTGGGGCGAACGCCCCGTCCGGCCCGGCGACGAGCTCCGGGTCGGCCAGACCAGGCTGGTGTTCGGGCTCGACGGGCCGGCGGAACAGGGCAACGAGACCGTCGGGGCGGATCGCGCGCCCGAGCTGACCAGACGGGAACGCGACGTCCTGCTGGCGCTCTGTGCGCCGCTCGCATCGGAGAACGTGTTCCGGGAGCCCGCTTCCATCCGACGGATCGCCGCCGCGCTCGTGGTGACAGAGGCGGCGGTCAAGCAACATCTCGTCCGCCTCTACGACAAGTTCGACCTGCACGAATCCGACGAGTCCCGCCGCGTCCGGCTCGCCAACGAAGCCATCCGGCGCGGCGCCTTGTCGATGGCCGAGATCCAGGAATGGGTGCGGAGCCGTCCGGCCGAGTAGTCCGTCAGCCGTTCGTCGGAACGAGCTCGATCCAGGTGGGCCCCGGCGCCAGCGCGATCTCGGTTCCCTCCGAGTCCGTGAAGACCGTTCGATCGTCCGGCGTAGGACGGCTCCACGTTCCGCGAATCATCACACCGTCACGGAACACCGTGGCCGGACCCTCTCCGAGCGTATTCGCGAATTCGTACCTTCCGCCGGCCATCTCTTTCAGGTGGGCCCGCACTCGTTCGACGATGACGTTCGCGGCCGTGAGCTGCGTGCCGTCCGACAGGTGGGGCTGTGTTCCGTAGAAGCGCGCGTAGCGGCCGGTCGCCCCCTCGTATCGCCACACGAGGTCGCCGAACGGCGGCACCCGCACCGTCGTCTGGGCGGGCGCCCCCGAGGGGGCGGCCTTCGCATAGTGGAAGAGCGCTCGTGGCGGGCCGGCGCTCAAGGCGGCGAACAGGCTGGCGGGCTTGGCGAAGAGGTTGAACGGCTCCGGCGCCCCGGTTCGGATGAACCCGCCCCGCGGGGCGCCCTCCCTCGCGATCACGACGCCGTGCAGGTTGATGACCGGCACCAGCTGGTCGTCGCCGAACGCGAACAACGGCCGGCCGAGTTGCGCCAGGAGGCCGGGGTCCGTCGGCCGCGGGCCACGGACCGGACCGACGAGCCTCGGGAGTGGGGAGCATTGGAACACGGCCGCCAGCCGGGTCGCCCCTGCCTCGATGGGCTCTTCGAAGACCACGTCGGCCTGGCCCAGGCCCCGCTGCTCCCCCCGGACCTCCGACCTGTCGGCGTTGTCCACCTTCACGACGAGCTCGGAGCGCCGCGACACGGCTTCGGACGATGCGGCGGTGCCCGTCAGTGGGCATGTCGTCAGGATCGTCGAAGTGGGCGACGCCGTGGGCCCCCCGGCCGTCGGCGGCGCGGTCGGCAGGGGATGGTGACCGGATCCGCTGGCCAGGAACGCTCCCACGCCCATCGAACCGACGATTGCGACAGCGAGCGCCCAGGTGAACACCGGCGGCGGGCGAACCATGACTCCCCGCAGCACGACCCGATCGGCGCCGTCCGGCAGGGCCGACACCCGAAACGGGAGCCGCCGGCGCCCGATGGCTCGCAGCCGCGCCGGCCGGACCCAGACACCCGACCAGGACACGCCGTCGGGCGGGACGACGACCGAGTCCGGAGCGATGTCGGCGGTCGCGGGCATCCGCGAGTCGCCCTCGAGGTGCACCCGTGCGGCGAGGGAGCCGGTGTTCTCGATCCGGATCCGGTGCTTGGCCGACCTCCGTCCCCTGGATTCGATGGGAATGAGCTGGACCGAGACTCGGCCGGCTCCGACCCCTTTGGCTGTTGGATCCGGCGACACCGGAACCACGCCGTCGGGGTCGATCAGCGTGGTCCCCGTTCCGCCGGCGTCGTCCGGCGCCCGGACCACCGCTTCCACGGGCGGCGACGGCTTCAGGACCGGGTGCCCGGCCACGGCCATCCGAGCGGCCTCGACCAGAGCGCCGGCGCCGGGATATCGATGTTCGGGTTCCTTCGCGAGGGCGGTGCGGAGCACGTCGTCCAGCTCCGGCGGCAGCTCCGGCCGGAACGCCGTGACCCGTGGCGGTTCGGAGTTGAGGTGCGACCACAGGATGGCGATGTCGGTCGGCTGCGCGAATGGAACCGAGCCCGTCAGGCACTCGAACAACACGCACCCGAGCGAGTACACGTCGGCGCGCCCGTCCACGTCCTCACGCCCGACGATGGTCTCCGGCGCAGCGTAGGCGACGGTGCCGAGGAAGGACTGCGAGGCGGTCATCCGGCTCGACGACGGCCCCCTCGTGAGACCGAAGTCCGTCAGGTACGCGTGCTCGGTGGGCGGCCGGCCCTCGACGAGGATGTTCTGGGGCTTCACGTCCCGGTGGATCAGGCCCTTTCGGTGCGCCGCGTCGAGGGCGCTCGCCACCTGGCCGAGCAGGTCGAGTGTGCGATCGAGATCGAGCGGTCCCTCCCGCTGAAGCATGCGCCCGAGGTCGTCCCCGTCCACGAACCGCATGGCGAGCCACAACGTTCCGTCCGGCTCCTCGCCGGCGTCGTAGACCGGGACGACGTTGGGGTGCTCCAGGGTCGCCGCCAGGCGGGACTCGCGCTGGACGAACCGCCGCCGGAGGTCCTCGTCGGATCCCGCCTCCGGACTCAGCAGCTTCAGCGCCACCCGCCGGCCGAGCCGCGCCTGCTCGGCCAGGTAGACGACGCCCATCCCGCCGCGACCGATGCGAGAGATGACGGTGAACCCCGCGATCCGGGTCCCGCTGCGGGCGTCCTGCACCCCCGCGGGCGACGCCGGGCCGGCCGGCGGCGACGGCGGGGGCGCACCGTGCCGCCCGGCGCTCCGGCTGTTCTCGGCCTTCGGCGGTTCCGTCTCCGCCACCTCCCCCGGGCGGCGACGCAGCCAGTAGACCGGCCGATGCTATCCCGCGAGACCTTCGGTGGGAAGGTGATTGAAGATGCTGCTGCTCACACGGTGCTCACGACGTGACGACGTGGAGCCACTCGGAACCACACCAGGCTTCACGTCTGCTTCGGGGCACCGCGGACCTTCGCGAGGCTCTTGAAGGCTGCATCTTCCGCCTTCTCGAGCTCCGACTCGACGTTTATACCCATCTTGACCCTCATGGTCGTCACTCCAGGAAGAACCTCGAAACGGACCAAATACTCGTTAAAAGCCCAGCCGGCCCACGGTGGAGCCGACGTGTTCATATACGTCTGGAACACGTCCGAGCCCAGGATCCCGACGGTGCGATACGCGATCCGGAATGACAGGAACGTCGCCAGGCCGAAGAGCCACAAGAGCACGGCCACCACCAACGCGGCCAGCGAGAACAG
Source organism: Actinomycetota bacterium (assembly GCA_035577825.1). Lineage (GTDB taxonomy): Bacteria > Actinomycetota > UBA4738 > UBA4738 > JACQTL01 > DATBHM01. The sequence goes on from DATLUW010000221.1 coordinate 4,591, forward strand.
GAGCCCGACCACGAACCCGATCGGGGTGGAGCCGGCCAGGCCATCCCAGACATAGCTCGCGGCCACGCCGAACCCGAGCCAGAAGATCACGGTGGAGATCACGAGTCCCAGGAGGAGCGGGAGCGGTGTCGTGGCCAGCCAATGCCGGATTGCGTTCACCCACAGCCTGACGTGCCGGTTCTTCGGCGGCTTCCACGTCCACAGCTCCGCGTCGTTGGCTCTGTGCTCTTCGACCGAGATCCCCAGCCATGTCAGGGGCTTCAGCACGGCGACCTCGAGGAGGCCCAGGAACCAGACCACGGCGCGAACCGGCGCGCGCAGGATCCTCCGCAATCCAGGAGGGGTGTCGGGAGGCGTTTGGAATTCCGCCCCCTTGTCGACCGAAGGAGCAGCTTCGTCCGTTTCGTCGACGGAGGGAGGAGCTGCATCCTCGTTGGCACCAGGAGAGAAGCTTTGCGCCTCACCGACGAGGCCGCGGAGCAGCGAGAGCGAATCGTTGTATTGGCCGAGGAAGGTTCCGTTCCGGTACACGTCCCGGGTTTCCTCGCGCCGCTCCGGGTTCGATTCGTCGAGCAGGAAACCCACCAGCGGGGCGTCGGGCGGTCGATCCTTCAGGCCCGCGTACCGCCGGAACCCCTGATCCAGAAACACGAACGACGGATAGTTGGAGGCGACTCCCCCGTCGACGAACAGCCTCCACCTCGGCGCACCCTTCGACGTCGACTGGAAGACCATCGGCTCGAACGCGACGGGAATCGTCGCCGAGGCCATGACCGCTTGGGCCACGTTGCTGTTCGGTGTGAGGTCGTGATGGAAGACGGCCAGGTGTCGGGCGCGAAGGTCGACTGCGGCGACGAAGAGCTCAATTCCCGTGAGCTCGAAGAGTGCCTCGAAGGTCGGTCCATCGTCGCCGACGTCGCCCCCCAGCCTCTCGCACTGATGACGGAGCAATGGCTGGAGCCACGTCATGACCTTCTGGTGATCGAGGAAGCCGGTTCCCCGACGAACCCGCCGGAGGCCTTTGAGCGTCGTGGGTGCAGCCATGGCCTCGAGCCCGGGCTGCCGCTGCTCCGCCATCTCCTCGGGCTGCATGCCCGCGGCGATCATCGCAGCGGTGATCGCCCCCGCCGACGAGCCCGCCACGGAGGAGAACCAGAGCTTCCTCCGGAGCATCGCCCGCAACGCTCCGACGTACAGGATGCCCTTTGCCCCACCCCCTTCGAAGACGCCGTGGACGTACCCCTCGACCCGCTCGGGATCGACCCACCAACCGCTGACCGAGTTACCGTTTCGAGGCTCCACGGCTGCCTCCCCGGCGGGCTTCAGGCTCCGGACAACGCTACCCGAGCGGTGCGAGGAGGTTCTTCCTTCCCCGGAACGCGAACAGGAGCAGGTCCACCATCCGGAACGTCGTGGCGTTCGGACCAAGGGACGGCCGCCAGGTCGAGTCCCGGACGATCGAGAAGCGGCTGCCCTCCATCGCCCGCTGGAACGTCTCCGCAACGATGCGCGCGCCCACGCCGCCGAGCCGGCCCTGGTTCAGCTCGGCCTCCCGCAGCACGTAGAACCACAGCGGCGTGTTCCGCAGGAAGCCGTTGCGCTGCTGCTGCGTCAGGCCGTCGAGCGTCGCGCCGTTCTTCCCGTCGCGCATCTGTGCGGCGGTGAGCCGCGTGAGTGCCACACCCTTGCCCGTCAGGAAGGTCGCCATCTGCTGCCCGGTCGCCAGGTTCAGCATCTTTGCCCGGGTCAGGTTCCGGAACGCCAGGTTGCTCTCCGCCGGCGGGAACCCCGGCAGCGTCGCCAGCGGCACCGACAGCTCGGTGTCGATCCGGTTGGCCCGGTTCGACTTGGTCGCCGGCACCACCAGGTCGTTCCGGCCGGCCTCCGAGAAGTCGTAGAGCCGCCGGAAGTCGGCGATCCAGTTGCTCGGCAGGCGGAGCCCGCCCAGGAAGTCCCCGCTCAACCCGCTGAAGGCGAACAGGAGGTCCAGCGTACCGGCGCCGTTGTCGAAGACCTTGTTCCAGTTGTAGGCGCCCCGCACCATGGAGTGCCCCAGCCGGTACGCGGCCACGGAGAACTCGATCGGCATCGTGGGCACGTCGGTCGGCGCCGCCCCCACCTCGAACGCCTTGCGGCCGCTCGTGAAGACGCGGTTGACCACGCTCGCCTGGCACACGCGCGGGAGGAAGTCGGTCCGGATCATCCACTGGT
>DATLUW010000222.1:0-2735 GCA_035577825.1 Actinomycetota bacterium
CTCGGCCGGCAACGGGCCCGACCATCTCTCCGCATCGGCCGGCACGTCCGGCTGGAGCCATCCGAACCGGATCTGGTTGCGGTCGAGGAACCGTCTGAGCTCCGCGCACGAAGCGTCTCGGCGATGGCCGATGACGATCGCCCTGACGGGAGCCGGTGTGGACGCGCGGGCCTGGAGGCCTCTGGGTCCCACCAGCCGGTCGTTCGCAAGGAGACCTATCCGCTCCGCAACCTCGGGCGCGGCGGCTGCGAGCTCCTGGTAATCGTGCAGGTCGATCCGGAACACTCGCGAGACCTCCGCTGCGCGAAAGCCGCCGGGGTAGAGCATCCCGAACGCGATCGACATCTCGCCGAATACGTCACCGGGCTTCCGCTGTCCGATGATGCTCTCCACCCCGTCGACCCGCCTGACCACCTCGATCAGGCCTTCGAGGAGGCCGAACAGCGCCCGCTCGTCGCCCTCGTTCACGGCGGACTCGCCCGGCGCGAGCGTGATATCCGCCACCACCCGCGAAAGCCGGTCGCGTTCGGCCGGCTCCAGGTCCGCGAACACTGCGACCCGGCCGATCTCCTCCGCCGTCACCATTCGACGTTGGGATCAGGCGCCGAGAGGCCGCACGTCTGCCGCTTCGATGCCGAGCTCGCCGATCGCGATCGTGTACTCGACGCGCTGGCCCTCGTGCAGCGGCGAGCGCCCTTCGACGCTGCGCGGTCGGATCCAGATCTCGCCCGAGTGCCGGTCCGCCGCGATGAAACCGAAACCTTCGGCACTCATCGTCGTGACGGTCCCTCTTTCCATCGCCGGCGGGATGATCGGCCTCAGGCCGCGGGAGGCACAGTCGCCTCGCTGGTCGAGCGGTCGGAGGAGTACGACTGTTCCCAGCCGACGTTGACCAGCATCGCGCCGACCTCCCTGATCGCGACCGCGATCTCGAGGCCGATCTCGCGGATCGCCTCCGTCTCGCGGGCCGTCGACGCGCTCGCGCGAAGCTCGGTCAGGAGCGCTTGGAGGCGCTCGATCTGCTCGTAGTTCTGCTGTTCAGGACTCGCCACGCGATGATCCTTCCGACTCGGAGAACAGCGACGTAGCCCGGGCCGGTGCCCGGGCTACTGACGGGCAGGTGCTACCCGAGCGTGACGACGTTGGTCGCCTCGGGGCCCTTCGCACCCTCGCGGGGCTCGTACTCGACCCGTGCGCCCTCGGCGAGCGACTTGTAGCCCTCACCCTGGATGCTGGAGTGGTGGACGAAGACGTCCTTCGAGCCGTCCTCAGGGGTGATGAACCCATACCCCTTCGCGTCGTTGAACCACTTCACGGTTCCGTTTGCCATAAAAACACCTCCCTTGCTGATCATGAACGCGTAGGGAAGGCGCGTGGCGCAGACCGGACCCGTTCTTTCGTCGGCTCCACAGTAGCAGGCACCAGGCGCGGCGGCTGTCGGTGCGCGGAGCGGACAGAGGCCTGCTTCTGCTCCTTGTCAACTCGTGACGGTCGTGGCAATCTAGGAGAGGTCAATCGAGTCTGCGGCAGGAGGGGGGATTTGCCTGGTGCCTCGACCGATGGTTGGCACTAGGGCGCTGAGCAGGCACCGAATCCTCACGTCACTCACGTAACTCTTCGATCCGGGGGGTCCCAGTGCAGCAGTTGCGCATACACGCCATTCCGCTCGCGGACGACGACGGCAAGCGGAAATACACCTTTACCCTCGACAACCTCACGAAGGGGATCATCCGGGCCAACAAGGCCCTCGCGTACGCCGATGTGGAGCTGGTCTTCGACCCCACGTGGGACTGGCAACCCCGCAACGACACCAAGCTCAACAACGAGGACAACTCCGGTGCCAACTGGTGGGTCTACGGCAATCAGATCGCCGCCCGGTATCCGGGCAAGATCGTGATCTTCTTCCGCCACGGCAAGGGCCCCGATCCGGTCGGCTGGGGACACGCCTACCCGCCCAACACCGGCCAGACGGTTCCTCCCATCGTTCCCCTCCCCACCGACGACGTGAAGTACGTCTCGCTCCCCAACGCCCGCGACTGGGACGCGCCCGACAACGGCAACTTCATCGCCCACGAAGTCGGTCACTACCTGGGCCTGTTCCACACTCACCCCGGCTGGGGCACCGGCGAGCTGTACCCCAAGTCGGCCGACACTGCCGCCAAGGCCGAGCAGGCGCTGATCGACTTCGCCGCCGCCCACGGCGGCGCCCCGGGAGCGTTCAACGGCGACCTCTTGTCGGACACGAATCCCGACTGCTGCCGCAACATCTACTCCCTCCGTGGCCTCTCCCACACCAGCTCCGGCCCCTCCTCCATCACGATCAAAGGCAAGAGCGGGGGAAAGGACGTGTCGTTCACCCTCACCCCGCCGCGCGACAACCTCATGAGCTACTTCTTCTGGGGTGCGCCGCAGAAGCTGACGGCCCAGCAGAAGGCCACGGTCCAGAAGACGCTCGAGAGCGACCGCCGCCGCATCCTCATCGAGCCGCCGTGCTGGCCCGACTTCCACCGCGTCCCCAACGACCGCTTCCAGCTCTGCTTCGACTACTGGCGCAACCGGGGTCTCGAGCCCCGAACTCTGAGCTGTACCGAAACCCACATCTCCGGCTCGTTCCAGCCCGGACCTCGGATGCCGGTCTGGACGATGCTCACCTCGGCCAACTACCAGAAGCGTTTCGACGAGTACTTCGCCCAGAAGATGCGCCCGGCCCGGGTGACGGTGGCGGAGACGGGGGC
>DATLUW010000223.1:0-4498 GCA_035577825.1 Actinomycetota bacterium
AGCCAGACCAGTCCGAACCCGATGCGCACAGCGGCGCCGCCCAAGGCACCCCGGGGGCGAGCCCGGGCGATCCGAACCGCCGGTGATGTGGGGTCCACCGGTCGCGTCTGCGATCTGCTCGCCTCGTGGAGACCGATCTTGTTCGACGACAGCACTCGGTTGGCGCTCAAGTGGCCGTCACCACCACCGTGCCATGCATGAACGGGTGGATGGAGCAGATGTAGTGGTACGTCCCGGGCGTCGAGAAGGTGTGGGCGTAGCTGTCGTTCTGGCTCAGGACGGGGGACTGCAGCCCGGCCGTCGGCGCGAACACATCGTGTTGAACGCTGTCCCCGTTCGTCCACGTCACCGTCGTCCCCGCGACGACCGTGATGGCCGCGGGGGCGAAGGCGAAGTTCGCGATCTTCACCTGGTCCGTGCGTACGGCCGCGGCGGAGGCCGATGCCGACCCGCCGCCGGCCGGCATCGGCATCGCGCTGGACGAGCCGCCACATGCGGACATCAGCAGGACGATTGCCGCGGCGCCCCCCACGAAGGCGACGACGGTCCGTTTTCGGGCGAACAGCTTCTTCCCAGCCATGGCGAGACTCCCTTTCGTGCTCTGGTGGCGCCGTCGATACCCGACGACGTCAGGCGTGCCGTTCGGGCAGCAGGGCGTTGCGCAGGACGAAGTCGGCCACGTCGTGGCCGAGCTGCAGACCGGCCTCGTGGTCGATTCGCGTGTGGACGCCGGCGTAGATCCGGCTGAGACCCGCCTCCTCCTCGGCGGCGCTGAAGCTCGTGAACGAGCGCGTCACCCCCGGCAGCGCTGGGGACGTGACCGAGAACCGCTGGTGGTCGCCGAAGAAGCTGGCGAGCACGTCGGCTCCCGCTGCGCTGATCGTGCTGTGGGCGCCGGGGTAGGACGGGTCGGCCGGGGTGTTCCCGGCGAGGGGGAGCCAGTTGGGGTCGGCGACGGTCGAGGGGTTCCCGTCGGTGTCGGCCATCCGGATCGCGGTGACCGGCCGCCACAGTTGGAATGTGTACTTCGCGTCGTAGAAGGCGATGGCCGAGTCGGCGAAACTCAGGTTGAGCGCGGCGAACAGGCGCGCGGTTCTCGCCAGATCGGTGTGGTGAACCGTCGCGACCTGTTGGGCGATCTCGTTCCAGAAGTTCTGGATCGGGGGGGCCCAGAACCTGCCGATCTCCGTCTGCTCGGCGGTGCGGGTCGTGCTGCTCGCCGACCCGAGGCTCTGCACCGCGTTGATCGCCGCGGCGTAGGCGTCGCTCGAGAGCGCGGGCGGTCCCTGTGGGCGGAACTGGTCGCCGGAGTCGAGCACGAAGGGGGTGACCCCTCCCCAGATGGTGAACACCGGCGCGGAGAAGTCCGGCGGGGTCGGCCGATAGTCTCCGGGGGCGGAGCCGGGGGTGAACGGGGGCGCCGTGACGGTCGACCCGTCGTTCGCACGGATGGCCAGCAGGTCGCGAGCGACCGCCTCACCGACCCTGAGGCCCTCGTCCTTCCCAGGGCCGTCCGGGACCTGGGAGAGCTCGGCGGCGTAGTCCGAGTCCAGGGCGCCCTGTTGGGCCGGGTACAGCCCGACGAGGGCCGTGTGGGCGGCGGCGTCCGCGGCCGCGGTCTCCGACGCGTCGCGAGGAGCATGTACGAAGACCAGGTACGGCTCGTGGGAGCGGTCGATGGAGTTCACGGCATCGTAGATCGCGGCGTGAAGAATCGCGAAGTTCCGGGTCGCCTGGATCGAGGCGGGCTGCGCGCCCGGCGTACGCACGATCGACAGCAGGACCCGATTCCAATCGATCACCGGCTGCCCGGACTCCCGAGCCTTGTTCGCCGTGCGAGCCGCGGCTGTTGCGGGCGCAGGTTGGGTGAGGGCCAGGACTGCCTGCAGCGCAATGGCGATCACCACCGCACTGATTGCGAGTCGCTTCACGAGACGCTTCACGTCACTCTCCTTTTCGTTGAGGTGAGGGCCGTCGACCGAGGCCGTCGATGCGAACGAAGCTCGCCCGGGCTCCGGGCCACTCGACGTTCGCGAATGTGGAGGGCGCTCAGGCCGCGTCGGCCTCTCGGGACCTGTTGAGTGCTTGGACCTCGATCTCGATCTCGATCCGCTTTCCGGCGAGCACCCCACCCGTGTCGAGCGGCTTGTTCCAGACGATCCCCCAGTCTTCGCGGTCGATCTCCGACCGAGCCACGAACGCGGCTCGATCGGCGCCGCTCGGGTCGGGGGCCACCCCGAGGAACTCCACCTCGAGGGCGACGGGGCGAGTGATGTCCCGGATGGTCAGGTCGCCCTGGATCTCGAGGCTCGCCTCACCCACCCGTGACACCTGGGTGCTGTGAAACGACAGCGTGGGGAACACATCGACCCGCAGGAAATCGCGCGAGCGCAGGTGCTCGTCGCGCTCCGGGTGGTCGGTGTCGATGCTGGCTGCGTCGATGACGGCTTGAAGCCACGAGTCCTGCGGTCGCTCGGCCACGAAGATCGTCGCGTCGAAGTGGGTGAACCGTCCCCTGATCTTCGACAACATCATGTAGCGGCTGCTGAACGTGATGCTGGAGTGTGCCGGATCGACCTTCCACACGCCCGGAGCGGGAAGCTCCAGCTCATCTCCCTCCCGCAGCATCTGTGCCATGTCGAGCTCCTTTCGAGCATTCGGACCCGCCGATGGGCCTCGTCGTCGATCGTCTCGCTTCGATGTCGCCGATTCCCCAAGGAGAACCGAGCCAGGGGGCGGATCACGATCCTTCAGCGAGGGATAGGGACTCGGGTTACGCGGAGGCGCTACGAGATACGCCGATGACAGACCGCGCTGTAACCACCCCACCTATTCACTGGGTGAGAAGAAGAGCCACCACACATCACCGACAGGAGAATCAAGCATGCGTTCGCCGCTGGATCCGGCCGGCCCCAACGGTCATCTGTCCCCGAGCTCCCCCGCCAAGCTCCGGCCCGCGCCGACCGAGACATCCGCGCCCGTCATCCATCTGCCATCGGTTCGGGCTCGGTTCCGAAGGGTGCGGCGCGTCGTGTGGCTGTCGGCGCTCCTGCTCGCCGCCGGTGGGTACGTCCACCTGTGTCTGTACCGTCACGGATACCGGACCATCCCGAAGATCGGCGTGGGTTTCCTGCTCACCGTGATCGTGTCGGGGGTCCTCACCGTGGCGCTCCTGGTGCTCCACGGACACGCCAACCGACTCGCACGCTTGGCCGGGATGGCCCTGTCGGCGGGCACCCTTGTCGCGTTCGCCATCAGCCGGACGCCTGCCGGGCTGTTCAACTTCCGCGAGATCGGGTTCCAGCCGTCGCCCCAGGCGGCGCTCGCCGTGATCACCGAGACGAGCGCGCTCCTGGTGTTGTCGGCGACCTTCGTCATGGAGCGGGCGCTGCTCGCCCGACGGCGGCCCATGGGCCGGTAGGGGCGCGATCGTGGCCGGACGGGCCCCCTGTGAGGATTGCCCCCCTTCCTCCACCCCTTCCCCCCCGTTCGGCCGCGGGTTCGGGCCCGGCCCTTCTCTCGGACAGCAGCCCGAGGCGTGGGCCGGGCCCATTCGCGACCCGAACGCCGGAGGGGAATCGATGCGACGCTTGCACGCCGTGAGCGACGAGACCTATCCGGACTGGGAAGGGGTCTATCTCGACAATGTGCAGCGCCTGTACCGGCTCATGTACTCACGCGTCGGCAACCGGCCCGACGCCGAGGACCTGACCTCTGAGGTGTTCATGGCGGCGCTCGGGCCACTTCGGACCACCGCCTCGAAGCCTGAGGTCCGCGCCTATCTGATCGCGACGGCGAGGACCGTCCTCGCCGGGTACTGGCGACGCACGCTCGGGATCGAAGTGACCGCGATCGACGTCGACGCCGCGGTGGCCTTCATGGACGACCCGCCCCCTCCCCCGGGCGATCCCGACGACCGAACGGAGCGGGTGCTTGCCCGATTGCCCGAGCGGTACCGACGTATCCTCGAGCTTCGATTCCTCAAGTCCATGTCGATCAAGGAGGCGGCCACGGAGATGGGCGTCTCCGTGGGCAACGCCAAGGTCCTGCAGCATCGGGCGCTGCAGCGCGCGGCAGAAGTGGGAAAGGATCTGGTCTCGTGAAGGCCCGGCGGCTCTCCTCGTTCATCGACGCCCTGCTGCGCAACCGCAGGCCTCGGGGATTCAAGGCAGATCCCGAGGACGCCCAGGCCATTCGTTCAGCGATCGAGCTGAGAGCCCCGAAGCCCGGCGCCGACGAGCCCACCGACGAATTCGTTCGTGACCTCCAGCAGCGGCTTCGGGAACGAGTCGGGCCGTCGGCCGTTCCGTCTGCAGCGCCGGCGCCCGGCGAGGGGGCACAGGGCGACGGCGCCAGGACGCTCTCGCGGCGCCGACTGTTGGAAGGTGCCGGCATCGCGGCCTCTGCGGTGCTGATCGGCGCCGTCGCCGATCACCTGATCGAGGGGCGGCCCGACCTGCAGCAGGGCCCGCAGGGGGTCATGGTCCCCGACGGGGGA
>DATLUW010000224.1:0-2621 GCA_035577825.1 Actinomycetota bacterium
GCCGAACGCCGCGGGGTCACGGAGATGGCCGAGACGACCGATAACCCTGGCGAACGCCTCCTGAACGAGCTCCTCCGCCACCGACATGTTCCCGGTCAGCAGGAAGGCGAGCCGAAGCGCGTACGGCGCGTGCCGCAGGTAGAGCTCCTCGATCCGGCCCCCGCCCGGACGCTTCATCTCGCGGTCCATGGTGGACCGTCGCACGCCCATGTTCACTTGACACCGCTCGCCGGTGCGCAGTTGCAGTTGGTTGCCGGTCCATTGGGGCGTAGGACCGGCGCCCGCCGTTCGGGCTCCGCAGATTGAACGACGTGGGAAATACAGCTAGCACAGGGCTATCCATCGCTCGCTCAATCCCGGTGTGGGTGACGGCGGAGGGGCCACCCGACTGCGGCTGGAACGGACCATGAGGCCATCGGGGAGCCCGCTCCCCAGGCGCTGAGCGATCTCCTCCCAGGTCAATCCGGCGGCGCGGGCGGCCCAAACGGCGTCGCGGGTCAGTTCGTCCAAGATCTCGCGGGCCTCCCGGAGCTGATCGAGACGGAGCGCGGGATCCCCACTCCATTGAACGGTTGCGAGGGGCCGAGGCATCCGCTGCCTCCATCATCGGCGGCGAGACGGGCGTCTGCTTTCACTTCATCGTGCGTTTCCCCCTTTGGCGCCCTTGGCCGACCACTCGAACTCCGATACCGGCGGCAGGCGACTGAATCGCCTCGAGGTATGCCGGGTCTCCGATCAGTCGATCGAACCCGCTCAGCTCATCAGGAGCCGCGCGAGCGCCACGCGGTAGCTCGGGACACTGTCCAGGTCGATGACGCCCGTTCCGACGACGAGCTTGTTGCCCTGTTTGGCGATGCCCGCCGCGCCTGTCTGGTTCGGCTGGAACAACGTCGTCTTGCCATTCCCCGAGAACGTGGTGTCGAAGGTCCCGTGCGAGTCGAGGCGCGCAATGCCCTGCTCGAACCCCGCCGAGTCCTGGACAGCCGCCGTCACCTCGAGTGCGGTCCCGTCGGCCAGCAGGTCCGTGGCCTCCCCGATGTAGCTGTTGGGAAACCGGAACAGCACCCGGCCGTCACCGGAGAATGCTCGATCGGCTTGCCCGACGCTCGTCACCCGGATGACGCCGAGCAAGTTCTCGTTGACTTCGTCGATCTTCGTCTCACCGGACGTGGCGATGGCGCCGGACGGCATCCGTACGACGTCGTTGAGGAACAGTCCGTGCACCCGCAGCTTCCCGCCGGACCCGAAGCTCGGATCGAGCGTCCCGTTCGGCCGGAGGCGAACCAGGGCCCCGTCGTGCCTGAGTATCCCGGAACGGTAATCGGCGATCGAGCCGGCCAGCAGCACACGTCCGTTGCCACCTGGTGCGAGCGACTGGCCGGCGTCGACTCCGAAGTGCCCGTACCACACCCAAGCGATGCCGTTCGTCCCGAATGTGGCGTCGAGATCCCCGTTCGGTGTCGAACGGATCACGAACATCTCGTACGCCGACGACGGGCCATGCAGGCTGGACCCGGGCGCGAGGATCCGGCCGGCCGCGTCGACCATCGGCCGCCCGACGCCGGACAGCTGCTTGATCTCGCCTTGCGGGGTCGGCTTGGCGGGCACCAGCAGTTCGCCATGGTCGCCGAACGACTGGTCCAGTTGGCCTGCCTCCGTCAGCCGGGCGAGCCCGAATGACTGTTTGCTGTCGTCGTCTCGTGCTCGACGGACGGATACCACGATGCGGCCATCGGGCTGAACGGTCACCCCGCCGGTCTGCTCGACCGGGAGTGAGAGATCGATCGTTGCGAACCCGTCGCCGGAGAAGGTCGTGTCCGTCTGGCCTGCGACGGTGAACCGGGCAACCCCGATCACCTCGTGCGGCCCACCCGAGACGACGCCGACGAGCACGGGGCGTCCCTCCGGATCGAGGGCGAAGCCGTTCACGGTGAAGTCGCGGTTCCCCGCGAACCCCACGATCTTCGTTCCATCGTCGCCGAACGAAGGATCCAGGCCGCCCGAGCCGGCGACGGCGGGTTCGAGCAGGGTAAGGCAGGTCACGACGGCGACCGAAAGCACGACGAAGAACCGAGGTGCTGCATGCATCGGAATCCCCCTCCGGGAAACGACGACATTAAGTGCAGGCTGGCGGACAGTTCTCATCCGGAGTGTAGCCCGCTCAGGCAGGCACAGAATCTACAGGCCAAATCCGGGACGTCGCCTCAATGTCAGGCTCCAGGTCGTGGGTCTTGAGGGAACCGCGAGATAGCCTCCGGCTGGCGGTGGGGCTATCCGTAGCGTCGGTTTCGCCCGCAGGGTTGACCTGCATCGGTTCTGTCCCGACCGCCCGGCCGAGGGCCATCAGGCCACGTCAGCCCAGTACTCATGGATCAGGCCGCCCAAGACGTCGCGACGATGGACCCGTTCGCATGAGGTGCGGCCGCGATCGGCTGGGGACTCACGGCCGGACCTCGTCGGCATCACCGCTTCAATGTGACAGTGTCGAAGCGTTCTCAAACGCTGGGGAAGCGCCATCCGTCGGTTCGGTGTGGACTCGCTACGAACGTCGCCGATATGCTCGGCCGCCGTGAGGGGGAAGAGGTTCGCCGTGCGCCGGACCGCGATCGTCGCGTCGTTGG
>DATLUW010000225.1:0-5215 GCA_035577825.1 Actinomycetota bacterium
CGTTGGCATTCGCCTTCTCGATCGTGAGCCGTGCGGCGACCTTGAAGTCGTCGTCGTTGCCGATGTACCCGTCGACGACGACCATCTCCTGGTCGCGGATGTACGCGTCCTGCATCGCCGAGATCCGGTCGAACTCCTCGCGGCTGATCACCTTGCCGGAGGACGAACCCTCCTCGCCCACGACGAACGTGCTCGCCGAGCTCCGCGACGTCGCCCTCGTCTGGACGTTCACGTTGTCGAACCCGCTGATCTTGGTCTGCGGCATCTCCTCGGTGAACGCGCGGAGCTCCTCGGGGCTGGGGTTGTCGTGGATCCGCTTTGCTTCGATGTCGCTGGGCACGGCAGCTCTCCTGTCGTCGTTCGGCGATGGTGATCGGGACGACACGCGGGACGCGCGGTCCGTCTTCGGTCGCGGGACAGCGATTCTACCCGCCGACCAGCAGGGCAACTCCCTGCCGGAGGGCCCCCTGTCGAGGGGGGCTCAAGTCCCCTCGACCGTGAAGTAGAGGCGAACCTGCGTCCGGTATTCGGTGATGCGGCCGTTCTCGACCGAGGTGGAGGTGCCCAGCACCTCCAGGCGATTGATGCCGCGGATCGTCCGCGAGGCCTCCCGGACGGCCTCCCGGGCCGCGTCGCCCCAGCTCGTGTCGGAGACGCCCTCGAGCTCGATCGTGTTCATGACGGCCATCGCGGTTTCCCTCCTGGTTCGCCCGGGGCGGTGGGTTCCGGGGCGTCGGCTAGGCTCATTATCGGTGAAGGCGAACGAGCGGGACCAGCAGGGCGCGACGACCGAGGACGAGCTCGTCGCCACCCTGCGACGGGTGTTCTCGGGCGACCATCCGGGCGTTCGGCTCGGGATCGGCGACGACGCCGCCGTGGTGGACACCCGCGAGGGCCAGGCCGTGCTGACCGCCGATATCCTGGTCGAGGGGGTGCACTTCGACCGATCCCTGATCTCGCCGCGGGACCTCGGCGCCAAGGCCCTTGTCGCGAACGTGTCCGACGTCGCGGCGATGGGGGCGAGCCCGCGGTTCGCGCTGGTGTCGCTGGTGCTGCCGCCGGACGCGGACGCGGCATGGGCGGTCGAGCTCGAGGGCGGGGTCCGGGCAGCCGGTGACGAATACGCGCTGGCGGTGGTCGGGGGCGACCTGTCCTCCGGGCCGGTCGCCGTCGTGTCGGTCGCCGTGGTGGGCGAGGTGGCGCCGGGGCGATTCGTGACGCGGAGCGGGGCCCGGCCCGGCGATCGGGTGGTCGTCACCGGGGTGCTGGGGGCGTCGGCCGGGGGGCTCGCACTGGCGCGCGCGACCGGTGTGGCCGTGCGGCGCGCACAGATGAGCGAACCTGGGCGGGTGCTGATCGAGGCCCACGTTCGGCCGGTCGCTCGGGTGGGGGAGGGGCAGACGCTCGCCCGCGCGGGAGCCACTGCGATGATGGACGTGTCCGACGGGCTGGCGATCGACCTCGGGCGGATCTGCGCCGCGTCCGGCGTCGGCGCGCGGCTCCGTACGGCCGACGTTCCGGTCGCCCCCGAGCTGCGCCAGGTCGCCGACGTCCTCGGCGTCGATCCGCTCGGACTCGCACTCGGCGGCGGCGAGGACTACGAACTCCTCGCGACCATGCCGCCCGAACGCGTCCGCGATGCGGCGGCAGCGCTCGACGACCGGTTCGGCGTTCGGCTGACCGACGTCGGCGAGATTACCGAAGGCGGTGGCCTGGTCGCCGTGGACGCCGACGGCCGAGAGCAGCCGCTCCAACCCCGAGGATGGGATCACCTTGCCCGTCGATGAGCGGAGCCCGAAGGCGCTCTCGATCGCGGGCAGCGACTCGGGCGGCGGCGCCGGCATCCAGGCCGACCTGAAGACGTTCTCCGCGCTGGGGTGCTTCGGCATGACGGCGATCACCGCGGTCACCGTGCAGAACACGCGGGGCGTGACCGGCTACGAGGAGCTCTCGCCGCAGCTGGTGGCCGACCAGATCCGGGCGGTCGCGGCCGACATCGGTGTGGACGCGGCGAAGACCGGCATGCTGGCGTCCGCGGGGATCGTCGAAGCGGTCGCGGATGCCGTGACTGAGTCCGGCATCTCGAACTTGGTCGTCGACCCGGTGTTCGTCTCGAAGCACGGCCACCGGCTGCTGGCCGAGGACGCGGTCGGCGCGCTGCGCTCGCGGATCGTCCCCCTCGCGACGCTCGTCACGCCGAACCTCCCCGAGGCCGCCGGGCTGGCAGGGATGGACGAGGTGGCGTCGCGCGAGGACATGGAACGCGCCGCCGACGCGATCCTCGCGCTGGGTCCGCGTTCGGTGCTGGTGAAGGGCGGCCACCTCGAGGGCTCGGAGGCCTCCGACCTGTTCGCATCGGCGGCCGGCGACCGCGAATGGCTCAACGGGGAACGCATCGACAGCACGAACACCCACGGCACCGGCTGCGTGCTGTCCGCTGCGATCGCGGCCCGGCTGGCCCACGGCGACGCGCTCGACGTGGCCGTCAGAGCGGGGAAGGCGTTCGTCACGGAGGCGATCCGGCACTCGTTGGCGATCGGAACGGGAATCGGACCGGTCAACCCGTTGTTCCAGGGCTGAGTGGCCGGTTCGGCGTGTCGGCCGGACGTGCAAGCATGTGCTCGAGCGGGTAGGAGGGAGCCATGGCGTCGATCGCACGATGGGGTCGGGGGCGGCAGGCCGACGCGCCCGCACGAACGGCGGCTGTCCCGGCACCTATTCCGGAGAACACGCCCGGCCAGGCGGTCGGCCCCGGACGGCCGACGGCAGCCGACGTCCGCAGCACCGTCAGGAGCCCATGGCTCGGCTACGCGTTCATCGCCTGGGCGATCGGGCTCGGCGCCTGGTCGGCCTGGCTCACGGTCACGCTGCCGAGCCGCCACCTCGCGCCCAACTGGAACATCGCCTGGGGCGGATTCGACGTGCTCATGGCGATCTCGCTGATCGCGACCGGGATCACGGTATGGCGAGGGTCGGCGTGGTTCCCGATGTGCGCGGTCGCGACGGCAACGCTGCTCGTCGTCGACGCCTGGTTCGACATCCTGACCTCGACGCCCGGCGACCAGCTGGCGGCGGCGATCATCATGGCGCTGGTCGTCGAGCTGCCACTCGCCGCGGCGTGCCTCCTGGTCGCACGGCGGCGCGTTCGACGGGCGCGGCTGCTGCTGATCGCGGAGGACTCGAGCGAACGAACGGAGACGGCGGCCTAGTCAGCATGGAACGGCCGGCGCCGTTCCGCATCTGCGTGGATCATCCATCCGCAGGCGGACGGAGCCAACATACGGAAGGAGCCGGCCATGCCCAGTGTCTCGCGTCGCGGGGTGACCCACCTCGGTCTCGACGTCCACAAGGACTCCATCTCGGTGGCGGTGCTCGAGCCAGAACGGGAAGGGGCCGAGGTGGACCGGATCTTCAACGACGAGTACTCGGTTCGCCATCTGATCGCGCGGTTCCCCGAGCCACATGATCTCCGAGTCTGCTACGAGGCCGGGCCCACTGGGTATGACCTCCAGCGCCTGCTCACATCGCTCGGCGTGCCGTGCGACGTCGTAGCTCCCTCGCTCATCCCGAAGGCCCCCGGCGACCGCGTGAAGACCGACCGCAGGGACGCCCGCCGCCTGGCCCGACTCCACCGGGCCGGCGAGCTCGTGGCCATCCGGGTCCCCACCATCGAGGAGGAGGCCATGCGGGACCTGTGCCGGGCTCGCGGCGACATGGTGGAGGACCGCACGAGGGCGCGGCATCGCCTGTCGAAGTTCCTGCTCCGGCACGGGCACGTCTACCGTGACGGCAAGGCCTGGACCGCTCGTCACGAGCAGTGGCTGCTCGCCCAACGCTTCTCCGACCGGGCCCTGGCCTCCACCTACGACCACTACCGGGGCGTGCTCATCGCCCGCGACGCCCAGATCGCCGCGATCGAGGCGGACCTCACCCCCTACTTCACCGCCGACCCCTTCGGCGAGCAGGTCCGCCGCCTCGCCGCGTACCGAGGCGTCACCGAGATGGGGGCGCTCACCCTAGCCTCGGAGGTGTGCGACTGGCGGCGGTTCGCCCGGGGCTCACAGTTCATGGGGTTCTGCGGTCTCGTCCCGTCCGAACACTCCAGCGGGAGCTCCACCAGGCGGGGGCACATCACCAAGGCCGGCAACACCCACCTGCGGTTCCAGCTCGTGGAGTCCGCCTGGGCCTACCAGCACCGGCCCGGGGTGGGAACGCAGATCCGCAAGCGCCAGGATGGGCTGCCGCCCGAGGTGGTCGCACGGGCCTGGACAGCCCAGCTCCGCCTGTGCGGACGGTTCCGGCGCCTCGCGGCCCGCAAGACCTCGAAGAACGTCGTGGTCACCGCCGTGGCCCGGGAGCTCGCCGGGTTCCTGTGGGCGGAGATGACGGCCTAGCAATGGTCATCCCTTGCCTCCTTGGCCGGGGGCATAGACGTCGACGGGCGCCGGAGCACCGCCGCTGCAGGACTGATCCCCGTGAGATCTATGCCGGCCGGGCGCGACCCGGCGGCGCGCCTAGTCAGGGGCTCCTACCTGCGAGTAGCCGACTTGCGGTCCCAACCCGCGAACATCAGAGTGGCGGCTCCTCGATCCACGCCGCTCTGGTGCCCGTCGACCCAACTCACGGACGAGACCCTCCGACCCGACAGACCCTTCGTCTGAACGGTCACGTTGACAAGCCGTTCCACATCAGACCTCGATCTCCATGCCCTCGTAGGCCAGCGTGATCTCGCTGCCGTCGTGGCCGCCGCCGTTGCCGTTCCAGAGTTCCGTCGCGCGCTTCAGGATCGCGTCGAGCTCGTCGTCGTCGTGGAGCGGGTCGTGGTGCGTCATGAACAGCCGCCGCACCTTGGTGAGCTGCGCGAACGTCACCACGTGCTCGGTCGAGGAGTGCCCCCAGCCGACCTTGTGCTGGTACTCGTCCTCGGTGTACTGCGAGTCGTGGAACAGCACGTCCGCGCCGAACGCAGCTCCGTAGCCCGACAGCCACTCCGGCGCGACGCTCCGGAGGTCGCCGATCCCGAGCGCGGGCTCGTGATCGGGCATGTACACGAGGGATCGGTCGCCCTCCTCGACGCGATACCCGACCGTCGGCCCGGGGTGCGAGATCCGCTGCGCGGACAGCTGCGCGCCCGCGAGCTCCCACTCATCGTCCTCGGGCGTGTCGTGGAACGTCGGGTGCGACGGGATCGCCGACAGATGCACCGGGAACAGCG
>DATLUW010000226.1:0-2809 GCA_035577825.1 Actinomycetota bacterium
CAAGGTGGACCACACCGACGCCATCGTGGTGCTGGGGGCCGCGCAGTACAACGGCCGCCCCTCGCCGGTGTTCGCCGACCGGCTCGATCAGGCCAAGGTCCTGTTCGACCAGCACCGGGCGCCGCTGATCATCACGCTCGGGGCGAACGAGCCCGGCGACCGCACCACGGAGGCCGCCGCCGGGCGTGACTACCTCATCAACCGCGGGGTTCCGGCGAGCGCGGTGGTGGCCCAGCCGGACGGCCGCAACACCTACGAGAGCCTCCAGGCGGCCGCGGACTACATGGAGAACCGCGACATGAAGACCGCGTTCCTCGTCTCCGATCCGTGGCACAACCTGCGCATCAAGCGCATGGCCGGCGACCTGGGGATCACGCCGTACGCGTCGGCCGCCCAGCACTCGGCGGCGAGCTCGACCGGAACGCGCCTGTCCGGCTACGCCCGCGAGACGTTCGCGTATCTGGCCTACCGCTTGTTCGGCGGCCACTGAGGCCGGGGCCGGTTGCTACGTGACCGTGAGCTTGCCGGCCATGCCGGTGCCGTCCGGCGAGCCGTGGAACCGGCAGTAGTAGACGTAGGTGCCGGGCGGGAGCGCGAGCTGCGCCGAGCCGGAACCGCCGCCGTTCAGCGTCACGTTGATGGTGGTGTTCGGGATCGTGAACGTGTGCGTGAACGAGTCCTTGTTCGTCAGGTTCACGGTGGTGCAGGACTTGGCGGAGACCTTTGCCGGCTGGAACTGGAAGTTCTGCGTGGCGACCGCGACCGTGCCGCCGCCGCTCTTGTCGCACGACACCGTCGCGGACGAGGTGGCCGCGGTCGTGGCCGGCGCGGAGCTCGCGGGGGCCGTTGTCGCCGCAGGAGCGGTCGTAGCGGCGGCGCTCGAGGCGGGGGCGGGGGCCGACGACCCGGTCGTCACGCCGCCGTAGTTGCTACACGCGGCGCCGAGCAGCCCGAGCGCCAGCACCCCTGCCGCGAGCATCCGCTTCCATCCGAGGGTCATCCAGGGCTCCTTCGCGTCCGGCCGCCGGTTCGGTGCATTCAACCACCCCGGATGCGAACGGTCACGGCATCGGGCCAGCGGCGATACGCGAACGCGACGGCCGCGGTCGTGTCGGTGGCGGGTGCTAGCGTGATCCGCGGATGAGCGTTCCGAGGGAGAGAATCGAACAGCACGAGCGGGCGATCCTGGGGGATCGAGCGGTGCTCAGTGCGACCACGAAGGGCCGCGAGCGGCGGGAGCCGCCCGACCCGCTGCGGACGGCGTTCCAGGTCGACCGCGAACGGATCGTGGGCTCAAAGGCGTTCCGTCGACTGAAGCACAAGACGCAGGTGTTCCTGGCGCCGGAGGGCGACCACTACCGCGTCCGGCTGACGCACACGCTCGAGGTCGCGCAGATCGCACGCACGGCGGCGCGGGCGCTCGCCCTCAACGAGGATCTCGCGGAGGCCATCGCGCTCGGCCACGACCTCGGTCACACGCCGTTCGGCCACCTCGGAGAGGAGGCGCTCACGCCGTTCCTCGGGCGGCCGTTCCGCCACAACGAACAGTCCCTCCGCGTCGTCGACCACCTCGAGGAGGGCGGCCGCGGGCTCAACCTCACGTGGGAGGTTCGCGACGGCATCGTCAACCATCCCTGGAAGATGCCGACGCCGGCCACGCTCGAGGCGCAGATCGTTCGGTTCGCCGACCGCATCGCGTACGTCAACCACGACATCGACGACGCCGTCCGGGCCGGCGTGCTGGAGGCGTCCGAGCTCCCGGCCTGGCCGGTGGAGGTGCTCGGCCAGGACCCGGTCGAGCGCGTCGACCGGCTCGTGGCCGACCTGGTGGAGGCCTCCGAGGGCTCGCTCGACGAGATCCGGCTGTCCGAGGCCGGTCTCGCCGCGCTCGACCAGCTGCGCGAGTTCATGTTCGAACGGGTCTACCTGCGGGACACGGCCGGCGACGAGCAGCAGAAGGCCGTGTCGCTGCTGCGCTCGCTGTTCTCCTATTACCTCGACCATCCGGACGAGATTCCCGAGGAGTACCATCTGGCTCCGGGGGACACGCCCACCCGCATCGCCGACTACATCGCCGGGATGACGGACCGGTTCGCCCTCCGGACGTACGAGCAGCTCTTCCTTCCCCGGGGCTGGCTCCTGTGACCAGCAGCAGAAGGAGCCCGCGTGGCCGGGAGGATCCGCCAGGAGGACGTCGCCGAGGTCCGTGAGCGCACGGACATCGTCAAGCTGATCGGCCAGTACCTCACGCTCAAGAAGGCCGGGCACGACTCCCTGACCGGCATCTGCCCGTTCCACACGGAGAAGTCGCCCTCGCTCAGCGTCTCGCCGGCCAAGCAGGTCTTCTACTGCTTCGGCTGCGGCGAGCACGGGGACGCGCTCGGGTTCCTGATGAAGGTCGAAACGCTGTCGTTCCCCGAGGCGGTCGAGCGCCTGGCCCGCGACGCCGGCATCCAGCTGCGGTACGAGGCCGAGTCGGCGGCGGACCGCCGCATGGCCGGTCGCCGGCAGTCGCTGCACCGCGCGAACGCCGAGGCCTCCCGGTTGTTCCACACGACGCTGATGGAGGGCAAGGAGGGCCGCGAGGCGCGCGAGTACCTCGCGTCGCGCGGGATCGACCGGAGCGCGGCGGAGGAGTTCGAGATCGGGTATGCGCCGACCTATCCCGACTTCCTGCTGCGGCGGCTGTCGGGCAGCTTCTCGCCGGAGCTGCTCGTCGAGGCCGGGCTGGCGGTTCGGGGGGAGACGATCCGGGACCGGTTCCGCGGGCGGATCACGTTCCCGATCCAGGACCTCTCGGGGCAGCACG
>DATLUW010000227.1:0-5409 GCA_035577825.1 Actinomycetota bacterium
CACCGCGACCACGCCGGGCACGTCGAGCAGCGCCGCGACCCGGTTCGCGGGGAGCCGCACCGCGAGGCCGCCGTACGCGTAGCGGTAGTCGTACAGCACGCGGGCGGACGGCACGGCGTCCCGGATCCGCGCCGACACCCGGCCGTCGAACCGCGCGAGATGGGCCAGGTACTCACGGACCGCGTTCGCCGACGCGTTCGTCCGTCCTCGGCCGGGGCCGATCCGGGCATGCGTCACGGACGGGCTGGTCGCCGGGAGTCCGGCGACCCCGCCCGCGTACAGGGCGACCGGGTCTTCGTTCAGCTTCACGATCACAGTGACGCGCTTCGACGACGTTGCCCGGAGCAGCGACCGATCGGTGCGGACCAGCGCGTCCGACCGCGCGCGGTATGCCGCCACGCGGGCGGTCGTCGCGGACGACGCGTGGACACCCGCGGCGGAGGCGGCCCAGGTGGCGCCGCCGATCAGCGCAAGGGCGGCCGCAACGGCCACCGGCCGCATCGCCCGCCGCAGCCCCATCGGGTCAGCTCACGCGGATCGTGTGGGCCGGCGAGTAGCCGGTAGCGCCGTCCGCTGTTCGCATGCGGGAACGGAAACGGTAGACGCCCGCGACGTGCGGCGAGAACGCTCCGCCGTGGTCGGGGGTCGAGGTTCGGAACGACGTGAACCTGTGGTCGCCCGGGCGCTGGATCTGCACGTCGAACAGCGCTCCGTCCGGCGCGTCGGCGTTCGCCCATCCGATCCGCTGCGACCCCCCGACGTGCATGGTCGTGGGTGCGACGAGGTTCACGCCGATCCGGCCGCGCGGCCCGCCCGGCTGGTCCTCGTACGGCCAGGTGCCCGCGGCCGGGAACTTGAAGGAGAAGAACGACACCGGCGGCTGCGGCCCGGAGTTGTAGAGGTCCATGCCCGAGTCGTCGTGGACGCGGTGCATGCCGGGCGCCTCGAGCACCCATTCGACCGTTCGGCCGATCGCCGTCGTTCGGAGCGCGGGGGTGAAGCCCGATGCGATGTCGAGCACGAAGCTCCGGCCCCGCGGCGCCGCATGGATCACGCCGATCTCGCCGTCCGCCCGCGCTGCGAACCACAGATTTCCGTCCGGGCCGAGCGCGATCGCGACCGGGAAGGGGTGCGCGTCCATCGCTGTGCCGATCAGCGACCCATCCGGGTGCATGCGCCAGACGTGCCCTTCGGTGTTGCTGGTCTCGGTGAACCAGATGTCCCCGTCCGCGCCGGTCGTCACGCCGTTCGTCGAGAACGGGGTGTCGGCGATGTGGAACTCGGTCACCGTTCCCGCCGGGGTGACGCGGTCGAGGTTGTGGGTCGCGCCCGAAGCCTCCGTGAACCAGACGTTCCCGTCCGGGCCCGGCGTCATGAACGAGGGGAGGGCCTGGGTGAAGTCCGTTCGAACGGCGAACCGGTCGACGGTCTTCCCGTCGAGCGACACCCGGTCGACCGTCCCGTCGCCGTTCCCCTGCATCTCGGGCGTGAACCCGAGCTCCTCGGTGAACCACATGTTGCCGTCGGGGCCGTAGGTGGCGCCGAGCGGCGCGCACCCGCACGTCGAGAGGTCGAACTTGTCGACCGTGTTCCCGTCGAGGGTCATGCGTTCGACCTTGTCGAGTGCGTCCTCGGAGTCGAGCGCGTAATCGGTGAACCACACGGCGCCGTCGGGCGAGGGGGCGATCGAGTACGGCGTCGCGTTCGGCTGCTGGGCCGAGTAGATGTGGATCAGGTTGCCGGACGTGTCCATCACGCCGATCGCATCCTGCAGCCGCTCCGTGAACCACAGGTTGCCGTCGGCGCCCGCGGTGATGGTCTGGGGATGGCTGTTCTTCGCGAGCTTGAACTCCGTCACGACGCCCTTCGGCGTGATGCGGCCGATCGAGTCGCCGTCCGCGTTGGTGAACCACATGTTGCCGTCGGGACCGGGCGTGATCCAGAACGGGTCACGCCTCTTCGAGGTGAGCGAGAAGTACGTGATCGTCGGCGTCCCTCCCCGCGAGGGGACGTGTGCCGCCGGGCGCTCGTTGCTGCGTGCGGCAACCGTTCGATGAGGGTTGGCGGAGGCGGAGACGGCCGGGGGGACGACGAGTGCCACCCCGAGCGCGACGGCCGCCGTCCGCCGCACGTGGACCCGGAACCCGCGGACTGCTGCCAAGACCGCACCTCCCTGAAATCGTGGCGAATGCCCCGTTTGCGTCGCGATCCTACGCCGCGTGTCCGAGTGGGGTAACGGGCGGGGCCCGCGCCCGGTTCGGTCAGGGGTTCGGTCCGGGGCGTTCGTAGACTGCCGGTCGTGCAGGAGGAGCGGTCGCTGTACGAGGAGGTCGGCGGGTTCGAGTTCTTCGAGCGGCTGGTCGACCGGTTCTACGACGGGGTCTCGGACGACCCCGTGCTCCGGCCGGTGTACCCGGAGGAGGACCTGACGTTCGCGCGGCGGAAGCTCGCGCTGTTCCTCGCGGAGTACTGGGGCGGGCCGGCCGACTACAACGCCCTCCGCGGCCACCCGGCGCTCCGGATGCGGCACGCACCGTTCGAGATCGGCGCCGAGGCCCGCGACCGTTGGCTGTTCCACATGCGGGCGGCGGTCGCTGCTGAGCAACCGCCGCCCGACGTGGCCAAGGCGCTGCTGGCCTACTTCGAGATGGCCGCCCCGGCATTGCAGAATCGCGACTAGCTACTGGACCGACGCCTTCCGGAACACCCGCACGGCGACCGTCAGCATGATCGCCGCGAACGCCGCGACCACCGCGAGGCTCATCCATGCCTCCTGCGTCGTCGTCCCGAAGCCCCAGATGTCGTGCAGCCCGGAGCCGGTTCGGTCGAGCAGTCCGTAGCGCATCAGCGCCATCGCGTGCGTGAGCGGGAGGGCCCGCGCGAACCCGGCCAGCGCCGTCGGCAGCGCCGCCAGCGGGAACAGCGAGCCCGCGAAGAACCACGGAACGATCGCGATGGCCGGCACGGCGGCGATGTACTCCTCCTGGCGGTCGACGCGGTTCGCCATGGTCTCGGCGACGCCGTACATGCCGAGCGCGAGCAGCGACGCGCCGCCGACGAACCACAGCGCGCTTCCCGCGCTCACCACGAAGTCCGCGCCGCGGAGTGTGGCCGCCACGATCAGCGTGATGACCTGCAGGGCGGTGACGGCGAACGCGACCGCCAGGTTGCCGAACACGACCAGCTGGCGGGGGATCGGTGCGGCGAGCAGGTCGCGCCGCGCGCCGGTCTCCCGGTCCACGATCACGCCGATGCCGCTGAACATCATGTTGAGCGGGATCAGCAGGCCGGCCGTCGCGATCGCGACGAACGTCATGTAGTCGAGCCCGGACGCGGTCGTCCCGCCGACGACCTTGGCGAGCGCCGGCGCGATGATCAGGGCGAACAGGATCGGGGTGAGCAGCGGGACGAACAGCTCCCGCGGGGTGCGCGCGCTGAGCGCGAACCTCCTTCTCGCGAGCGTGGCGAACGCGCCCAGCGAACGGCTGCGGGGCCGGTCGAGGACGTGCGTCGCGGGTGCGGTGACGGTGGTGGCCATGGTCGATGTCTCCCTTCGATGCATTGCGTGAACAGGTTCAGGCGGCGGACGCGAGGCGTTCGCCCGTGAGGCGGAGATAGACGTCGTCGAGTGTCGGCGTCCGCGCGCCCACGGAGACCGTGGGAACGCCGAGCTCGCCGATCGCCGCAACGACCCGGGTCGACGGCACGCCGTCGTGGAGCGGCACGGTCACGGTCGAGCCGACCGAGAACGCGTCGTCGCCGGCCACGCCGCCCGCCCGCATCCGCGCGAGCGCCCGGACCGGGTCGCCGTCCACGCGGACCTCGACCATCTCCTTGCCGAAGGCCAGCAGGAGGGCCTTCGGCGAGTCGAGCGCCACGATCCTTCCCTCGTGCACGATGGCGACCCGGTCGCAGAGGCGTTCGGCCTCGTCGAGGTAGTGGGTGGTGAGCAGGATCGTCATCCGGCCCTCGTCGCGGAGCCCGGCGATCACGTCGAGCAGCTCGTATCGGATGCGCGGGTCGAGGCCGACCGTCGGCTCGTCGAGGAACAGCACTCCCGGCCGCGAGAGCAGCGCCCGGGCGATCTCGAGCCGCCGCCGCTGCCCGCCGCTGTACGTCCCCGCCGGCCGGTCGAGGATCTCGGCGAGCCCGAACGGCCCGGTGAGCTCTTCGATCCGCGAGGCCGCGTCCTGCGGGGCCACGCCCCACAGCCGCGCGTGGATCTCGAGGTTCCGTCGTCCGCTGAGCGGCCGGTCGACCACGTCGTCCTGGAACACGACCGCGCTCTGCGCCCTTGCCTGGATCGGCCGGCGCACGACGTCGAACCCCGCCAGCCGGGCAGTGCCGGCCGTGGGCACGATCGCGGTGCTCAGCATGCCGATCGTGGTGGACTTCCCAGCCCCGTTCGGCCCGAGCAGCCCGAACACCTCCCCGGCGTCGACCTCGAAGTCGATGCCCTTCACGGCCTCGACCCCGCCGGGGAATGTCTTGCGCAACCCCCGCACCTCGATGGCCGGGGATCCTTCAACGTGCATGTCCATGTCGCATCGACCTCGCTCTCGTCTCGTCGGATGCACTCACGACGGCACGAGCCGAATCGATGTGACAAACGAACGGCGGCGCCGGGCGGACGAACCGCCCGGCGCCGCCGGTGCGCCCTACTCGGTGCTCTCTTCGTTCCCCTGGGCGTCGTCGCCGGCCGAGGTCGTCTCGTCGCCGGTCGAGGTCGCGTCCTCGCCGCCCTCGTCGTCCCCCGCGGCGGCGTCCCCTTCGTCGTCGCTCTCCGCGGCGTCGGCCAGGAGCATGGCCAGCTCGGCGTCGGTCACGGCCTCGTCGGCCAGCTCCTCGGCGGCCGCCTCCTCCACGATGGCCTCCGCCTCGAGCTCGTCGGCGGCCGCTCGCAGCGCGACCGCGGCCTCCGCCTTCTCCACGGCGTCCTCGTGCAGGACTTCGGCGGCGACCGCCTCGTCGACCGAGTCCGCGCCGAGCTCGGCGGCAGCCTCCATCATCTCTTCGTCTTCCATACCGTTCCTCCCCTGTCCGTACGGCCCCGTCGAATACGGATCGCCGGTGGTGGCGCCCGTCTCCGTCCCGGCGGGATCGTATCCCTCCGGGGAATCGCTCCGGGCCGCACCATGTCACGATCGGGGGAGCGACATCGTCCATCTCGCATGAGCGAACACGATCCCGAGCTGGAAGCGGCCTGGCGCGAGCACCGGCGGTACGTGCTGGACGTGGCGTACCGGCTGCTCGGCTCCGTGACCGACGCCGAGGACGTCGTGCAGGAGGCGTACGCGCGGCTCCTCCGGGCCGACCCGAGCGAGATCGACGACCTGCGCGGGTGGCTGGTCGTCGTGGTGACGCGGCTGTGTCTGGATCAATTGCGGTCGGCGCGGGTTCGCCACCAGG
>DATLUW010000228.1:0-2895 GCA_035577825.1 Actinomycetota bacterium
ACGCGGTCCATCGTGGGCGACCCGACGTTAGTCTTCAAAACAGGTCCGATGCGTCACATCGACGACCACGAGAAGTCGGCATGACCTTCGCCCCGCAGTCCCTCCTCGACCTCCAGACATACTGGGTGGCCCAAGGCGGCCGCAGCCTCGGCATCACCGGCGATGCCTCGCACCTGGCCAAGGGCACGTCCTACCATCTTGGCAAGGACGACCTCATCGCCGGCGCGTACTCCGCCATCAGGCCGCGCGACAAGGCGGGCCTGACCAACGCCGCCAGTGCCATCGACCTCGGGGCGCTGGACGGGACGCTGGCCAACCTCCGCGCATTCTCGGACTGGCTCGCCCGCCGTTGCGTCAAGCACGTTGCGGGGACGGGCGATGTCGTCGAGGTCATCTACAGCCCGGATGGCAAGCGCGTCCTCGGCTTCAAGGATGGCGTCGACTTCCTCATCCCGAACTACGGCGATGCCAGCCATCTGACGCACACCCACATCTCGTTCTTTCGGGACAGCCAGCAGCGCGACAAGACGGCCCTGTTCCAGCCCTACTTCCTACCGGACAGCTCCACGGAGGATCCCATGCTGCCGTTCACCATCCGCGGCGACACCCCGCCAGGCTCGGTCAAGGCGACGACCGGCACGGCAGCAGTAACTTTTGTGCTCACCGCCAAGGTCGTCGGCATCCCCATCGGCTCGGAGTTCCGGGTGTACGCCACCGTCCGCAGGGTCGACACCGGCGAGGACTGCTACCTCGTCGGCGTGCCCGACGCCGGACCACCGGCCGTCATCCTGCCAGCGTTCCTGCCGGTCGCCGACGCGGACATCGTCGTCGGCCCGCCGCCCGTCGTCGACTGCACCGATGCGGTCGAGGAAGCGTTGAAGAAGGCATCTGCTCGGGCGGCTGCCGCGGTGCTGACGACATGACCGGATACGACGAAGCCACCGCTTGGCTGGCAGAGAACGCCCCCGAATGGCGGTTGACGCGCGCTGACTCGTCGCTCGAGGCCGGGTCGACCTATGGCGGCCCAACGACGCGCCGGGTAGATGTGGTCCTGGTGCCAGCGATCACCAACTGGGACGCGCGTCCCGACGTGATCTTGAGCGGCACGGGGGAGACGTTCGTGGAGGCGGTGCAAGCTGCCGTCGGAACAGTTGCACCCAAGGCGGTGACGACATGACCACTGTGGAGGCCATCTAATGGGTAACTACTCGCTCACCGCCATTTTTACCAAGGAGCCGGTAGTCATCGCCGGCGCCATCCGGTCGATCCTGTACGTGCTCATCCTCGTGGGCGTCGTGGTCCTCGACGACAAGCAGCTCGCCGCCATCGCCCTCGCCCTCGAGGTGGTCCTCGGCCTGTTCGCCCGCCAGGGCTCGACCTCGACGACGTCGCCCAACCTGACCGTCGGAACGCCCGTCAACTCGGGCGCCGCCGTCGTGGCAAGCGTCGACCCGCCCCCGGAGCCGACCGCCGCGGCACCAGCAGGAGGCCCAGCGTGACCATCGAAGAGCTGACCCCACGCCGGGATCCGCGCGTCAAGTCGTTCGTCAGCGCCCTCCTCGTCCTCGCCCTCCTCGCAATGGGCTCGGCCACGGTCGTCAAGGCCGACACGATCCAGTCCTGCTCGCAGTCGTCGTACACCGTCTGGGAGAACCCGAACTACTACGGCGACGGACTCCACGTCTGCTACGCCGTCAACCTGCCCGACCTGAGCAAGACCCTGCACCTCCAGGCGGGGCTGTGCAACGCGCCGTTCAACCTCAACGACTCATGGAACGACTGCATCGGCTCGGCCCGCAACTACCAAGGCTCCGAAATCCACTCGGTCTGCCTCTATGTCGACAAGAACTACTCGACCGCCCACGGCTGGGCCATCCTGTTCTCGACCGGCTCCCTGTCGTGGAGCTTCGGGGACACGATGAACGACTCCATCTCGTCAATCAGGTGGTGCTGACATGATCTCGCGTCTCGTCCTGGCCGTCGTCGTCGCAATCGTGGTCGGCCTCGTCTGCATCCTCCTCGGCACGGTCCTCGTCACGCTCAAGGTGCCGATCGCCGTGACCATCGGCGACTTCCTCGCTGCATGGGGCTAGGTCATCGGCGTGCTGGCGGGCTTGTGGTTCTTCTTCACGGGCGGCACGTTGCCGGGGCGCGCGTAGATGGGCTGGCCCATGACGTACGAACGCGTCGTGAATCGTAACCATCTGGTCGGCGATTACGACCAGACGCCGTTCGGCGCAATCTGCGGGGACCTGCGTAGGCTGGAAGTCGACTCCATAGCCAAACATCCTCCCGAGCCGTGGTCGAACGAGAAGTGGCCCACCCCGTGCGACCGGATCGCGGAAGCCACTAGCGTCGATGTTGAGATCGTTCGCCGGGTGCTGACGGAGTTCTTGGCCCTGTGACCGCCCTGCCGACGCTCCAAGCCGCCCTCGACTGGCTCGAGAAGCACTGGGACGGACGCAACCCGCCCTTCACGCTGAACGTCCATGACACCGACGGCGAGCTGGGCGGCCTCCGGTTCTCGCTGGCCTTCGAGCGGTACCTCGACGCGCATCCGTGCTGCGCCAGTCCGGTCAAGGGGAATGGACGCCTATGCGTCTGCGCCACCGATGAGGAGCGCACCGTGACGTGCGCCCATCCGACGCTCGCCATCGGCCGGTCGGAGAAGGACTGCGCCGAATGCTTCGGCTCTGGCGTCAAGACCACACGGCACGTTCAATGGCGCTGGCCGATGTGGCGCGCCGTCACCAAGCTCCAGAACGCCCTCCGTCCGAGGAACGAGCCGCACCCATACGCGCTCATCCTCGTCCTGGCCCGCTACGGCTGGCAGCCCAAGAGCGCGGCCCGCGAACTCGGCTTGCCGTGGGACTACGCCGAGGCGTCGTTCCTGCG
>DATLUW010000229.1:0-5640 GCA_035577825.1 Actinomycetota bacterium
ACCCGCCAGCCGGAACTGGCCATTGGGCCGAACCGCAGTAACTCGTTACTCCATACGAAAGGAGATATGTGTCCAGATCCGTAAAAGGGGACATGGGCTACGAAAATCTCGCGCAGCGAGCTGCGAGTGGTGACTACGAACTCATCGAGCCGCTCGATTGGTACATCATCGAGATGCTCCACGACGAAGGCGAGATGTTCGCAGGGCTCTACCCGCTCGGCGATACCGCTGAGACCATCGCCAAAAAGTTCACCCAGGTGAAGGGCGGGTTGCCTGTGACTGTTCTCAGCAACCGGCTCCGCAACCTACACGCACAGAACCTTGTTGTCCGGGTCGAGAAGGCGCCCGGGACGGCCGGGAAGTCAATCTGGCAGCGCACCGCAACCGGGAAGAAGCTCTACCTCGCATGGAAGGAGAACCTGAATGGCAACAGTGGATGAACTCCACGCCTCCTCGAAGATCGAGGAGGTCGAGCTGTCTCACCTGCAGATCGACAGCAACTACCAGCGTGACGTGTCGGAACGGCTCGTCGATGCGATCGTCGAGACCGGCTGGGACCAGGTAGCAGCGGAACTGGTTACCGTCTCCGATCGCGGCGTACGTGAGCCAGGGGGTGACGTTCGCGGCGGGCTCTTCATTGTCAACGGGCAACACCGCTCGAAGGCGGCGATGAAGATCGGTCTCACCAAGGTGTGGGCGCGCGTGATCAACCTCCACGATGACCCGGACCCGAAGGTCGTGGAAGCACGGTTCCGTCTCCGCACCAACGTCCGGCTCGGAGACCGCCCACTGGAGCGGTTCAAGGCACAGCTCTGCGCAGGCGACGAAAGCTCGACCGCGATCGTCAAGATCCTCTCGAACTTCGGAGCGGAGATCAATATCGTTCCTTCGCCCGACGTGGGTATCAACTGCGTCTCCACGATCGAGGCGCTCTACCGGCTCGACGACGGCGGCCTCCTCCGGGAGACGCTCGAAGTGATCCGTGACGCCTACGGGTATGTTGGTGGCAAGAACACCGGCGCGAACCTACTGAAGGCGATCTGCTGGTTCATCGAGAAGCACGCCGACGAGTCAGATCGCACGCGACTCGTGAGCAAGCTGCAGGGGATCGGCCTCGCCGCCCTGGAGACTCGCGCTCGCACCGCGCAGCTCTCGATGGCTGGCGCTCTGTGGGTCAACTACTACAAGGCGATCGTCGAGCTCTACAACTCGGACCTTCGTGAGAAGAACCGGCTGCAGTGGAAGCTGCGTGGCAAGTCTGCGCTCGGTCGCTACAAGAGCGTCGGGGCGGAGTCGGCCTAGTAACGCGGTTACCAACCCGATAGACTCACACAATCGAAACATCTCCCGCTCCCCCGTGAGTTAGCCGGGGGAGACCCATCGAGGAAGTGGAGGGGCGTGAGAAGGTGTGCTGTCATTTGGTTTTTCGTGTACGTACTAGCCATAGCCGCTTCGTCAGGAGCCGCTAAAGCTACCGGGATCACCCGCCATGACCGAAGCGTGATCCGGTTTTTCGCTCACCACCCCTGGCTTGCGCGCACGCCAGCCGGGGCCGTCGCTCTCGCACGCGTTCTCCCACACGTCATGCGATCACTACAGGCGGCGGACGCAGCAGCGGCGAATCCCTACCCACCGCACCACGCATTATGGGAGTGCATCGCTCGATATGAAGCGCCGCACGTCTCCGTCAGCGCCGCACACCCGGACGGGCTTGACTGGTCATACGGCCGAGGATGGCGTCCCGCGCATGGCGGTGGTATGGGGTTCTCGGACAACTGGGGCCACGGGCTTGTCGGCTCCGCTGGGAACTACACGCAGGCTGAGCAAGAATGGGCAGCCGAACGTGGCTACATCGACTCCGGCTACAGCTATTCGTTCCTGTACGGACAGTGGTACGAGTGGGATGCCGCCGATGGGTGCGGCACCACCGGCTGATCTACCGCATTTGCGCAACTACCTCTCAATGTGATAGTATTAATAAGTGACAGGTAGCTGCTAGTTCCTGCGTCGTGTAGCTCATTGCTCCGGCGCGGGGTGTGCGAGGGGCCCAGGCGAGTGGCCTGAGGAGCCGTTCAGGGGACGGCGGTCTCGCAGAAAGTCCCCGCTTTTTGCTTTGCCTCCGGTACCTCCGGAGGCATCGCCGTGCTACCGGCGAAGGGTCCGAACCTCCCCTTCGCCGGTAGCCGGTAACTCGTTACTGGCACCACAACCAAACCAAAGGAGAAGCTAAGACCATGACGCCCGCAGCAAAGACCGCACCCGTCGCGAAGCTCAAGCCCCTCACCAGCATCGGCCCCGGCGACGAGTGGCCCTACATCGAGAAGACCCTCGGCAAGACGCACCGCGTGCTGCTCTGGGGGCCTCCGGGCACCGGCAAGACCACGATCGCCAACGTGTTCGGTCGGCCGGAGGAGGTCTACAACATCTACATGACCGAGGAGACCCCGGCGGCGGAGCTCCGCGGGCACTTCATCCCGAAGGGGCAGGAGTGGATCTGGAACCACGGCCCGGCGATCAAGGCGTGGCTGAACGGGCAGCGGCTCGTGATCAACGAGATCAACTCCGCGTCCGGCGACTCGCTCGATTTCCTCCTCGCCGTCCTCGACGACCTGGAGATCGCCGGGATCACGCTCCCGAACGGCGACACCGTCAAGCCCAAGCCCGGGTTCCACTGTGTCGCGACCATGAACGGCACCCCGGAGGACCTGCCCGAGGCGCTCCGCGACCGTTTCTCGGTGCGCTTCAACGTCCGCCAGGCGCATCCGGACGCGATCAACGCACTCCCCCAGGACCTCCACACCGTCGCCAGGGCGAAGATGAAGGAAGTTCCTTCGCTGCGCCCCTGGATGGAGTTCGCGAAGCTGCGCGAGACCACCGGTGACGAGAACGTCGCTGCATACGCGGTGTTCGAGAACAACGCGCAGGCGGTGCTCGACGCGATCAAGCTTGCGAGAGCACCCAAGTGAGCAGCAGGAGCGATATCGACGAGCTCGGCTCCGGATACATGGTCCCGATCCCCGACGCGATCCGCGAAGGGGACAAGACGTTCGTGTTCGAGCCTGGGCCTCCGCACATCGACCTCAAAGAGCGAACGATGTCGGCGCCGGTCGACCTGTCGGAACGAACCCGGGTAACCCAGTTACGGGAACTGGGGATCGCAAAGTGGTCGCCCGAGAAGCGCACGGTCGGCGGAATCGCGCAGTCGGTCCTCGGCCCCGTCGAGCAGGCGAGAATCGACAGTCGTCTGAAGACTTCCGGTTTCGACATCAGCGGGACGCGCTTCTACCACGACGACACGATCGACTACACGGTCAAGCATTGCCCGGTCGATCTAGCGGCGGGGATGTTGATCCAAAGCCGCCACACCGCCGACAGAGAAGCGGTCGAGAAGCGGTTCCGCAAGCGGTATCACGGTCTCGCCGACCACATCGTCTCGGCTATGGGCGTGCTCGGCTTCGACTACTACGAATCTGGGCATGACCAGTACCGAACCTGGGACTACGGTGTCGAGCGCGCCAAGGCTATCCAGGCTCTCCTCAAGGACTACATGGAGGAGAACCAGAAGATGGGGGACATGCCCGACCCCAAGACGGGCCCCGAGGAGCCGACGAACGAGGAAATCGTTTCGGCGATGCTCAGAATCCAAGGAGGCGGTGAATGCGACAGGTGGGCTGACATGGTGGTGACCGAACCGCCACGGCCTCTCAAGCTTCCACTGGAGATGCTGGCCCGCAAAACCATCAAGTCGGACACCGGGGCTGTCCCGATCGCCCTGCACCGCGCCACAATCGACGGGCGTGTGTTCAGCGGCAAGCGACGTAAGCCCGGTGCCGGAGCGGTGCTGATCGACCAGTCCGGCTCGATGAGCCTCGACCCGGAGGACATCGAGAACGTGCTCAAGTACCTCCCGGGCGCGATCATCGCCACCTACTGTTCAAGTGACGATCAAGGCGAGCTACGTGTTCTCGCGAAGAACGGTCGTCGCGTCGATCACCAGGACCTGATCATCGGTATGGGCGGCAACGGAATCGACGGTCCCGCGCTAGCGTGGATCGGCGGACACCGAGGCCCACGCTTCTGGGTGAGTGACGGACACGTCACCGGCAGGGGCGACTCCTCGGCGGGGCCATCGCTCATTCGCGAGGTCAAGAACACGATCAAGCAGTTCCGGATCCTCCGGGTCGACGACTGCTACGACCTGACGCTGCATCTCGCGAGGAAGGCCCATAGATGAGCGAGGAGTTCAAGTTCCCGAAGCTCGTCATCCACGAGGAGTACGAAGAGGAGGGTAAGAAGTTCTCGCGCTCGATCACGTCGCCCGTCTGTGACTTCTGCTTCGACGAACGGGTAACGTGGTCATATGTGTGCGAGGACTTCGCTCTCCTCACCAGCGTCGGCCCATGGGGGTCCAGCAACGGCTGGGCCACCTGCGACACCTGTAGTGAGTTGATCGAACGGTACGAGTGGGTACTGCTCGCTCTCAGAATCATGCACTCGTGGGAGGCCCTCGGAGCACCCTGGGACGACGACAAGTGGGAAGACGCGTGGATGGTTTCACGCGGCTTCCGGGACAACTACACTCCCGGTCGGGAAGCGTTCGGCTAGTCGCGCGCTTGGCGCGTGGACCAGCCAGTCGTATCGGGCAAGAGAGGAACGAGTGAGGGCTTGCTTCCTTGAGGAACACCCTACAGGTGCCTGCGTCTGTTGTGTACGTGAACCCGAGCGCGCCAACCAAAGACCGAGTAACCCGTTACCAAAGGAGAAGAAATGACACTCACGTATGACGAGCGCCGCAGCGAAGAGGAAGTGCTGTACGACGAGATCGTGCTCGCCAGGGTCAAGCGCGGGATCGCGTTCTGCGAGAAGCACTACGGGCCCAACTGGGTCGACCACATCGACATTAGGGAGCTCGACCTCAGGTCTGACGCCTCCTGCGTTCTCGGGCAGCTCGAAAACAAGCTCGGCGAAGGCGCCGATTACCACGAGGCGTGCGATCGTTTTTGGGCCGAGGGCTCGTCCTCGGGCCCGACTCGGAATGGGTTCTGCACTCCCAGCAAGGACTACAAGGAAGAGTCCTGGGACGCGTTGCAGGCGTGCTGGGAAGACGTGCTCACCCCACGCGTCTCCTGATGCCGTACAAGGACCGCGAGAAGCGGATCGCCAAGAGCAAGGAATGGCGAGACAAGAAGATCAAGGAGGGCTACGGCCGAGCGTTGTACGCACGCCGGGTGCAGCGCTTCCGCAACGAGGAGATCCTACGGGCAGCAGTGAGCGATGCGATCGCTCGTCTCCATGACGTAGGCGAAAGCGAAATCGTGGACGAGGTTCTCGACGATCTCATTGGCGCTCTCACCGCCGCTGCCGAAGTGAAGGGCAAACCACTCGACTTCATGCCGAAGGAGAACCATGAACAAGCGACTCAAGAAGATTCTTGACAGCGAGCACAACGAGCCCGTCGCCCACATCTGCCACGTCGGCAAGCTCGAAAGCGACCAGGTCGCCTGCGAGCGCTGCGGTGAAAAGGCCGAGCTCGCCGTTGTCGCGCACCTGACCGACCCAGACGATGAGTACAACGGAGAGCCTGCCTTCGACGCGCAGATGTACCTCTGCCTGGCCTGCGTGATGTCGCTAATCTCACTG
>DATLUW010000230.1:0-3407 GCA_035577825.1 Actinomycetota bacterium
CGGGGTTGATGTCGTTCGCCACGCGGATCTGCGGGTCGTACTGCCACCCGATCGTCTTGCACGCGGTGACGCACACGAACGACTGCGGTCCGTACGTGTCGCCGCCGTCGGTCGATCGTCGGAACAGGATGCTCGTTCCGGGGCAGGGACCCTTGCAGGCCGCGGCATTGACTCCCGTCAGGAGCTGGTAGACGCGGGACGGATGATTCGGATCGACGGCGACCGTCGGTTCCCAGTTGCTCTGGTGCTTCGGGTTCACGTCCAGGCCGGCAGGCCGCTCGTCGGCGAATCTCGCCACGGCCGACACCGGCGAGGTGACCAGCGCCCCGACGGCGATCGTGGCGGCGATCGTGGCGACGGCAAGGACTCGTCCGCGCATGGAACCCCCTTCTCCCACCGGGCACCTTGTTGCCGGAATCGCAGGCCCAGTCGACACCGACGACACCGGATCCGTCAATCCGCACCCTGCCCATGGCGTGGCTCACGTGCTCGCGTCGTGACCGCCGTGACAGCATGGCGTGACCGGCGCGCCAGCGGCCTCCTCCACCATCGCTCCCGACGTGAAGAAGGGAGCGGAAATGACCTACGCGATCGAAGCGGAAGGACTGGTGAAGCGGTTCGGCGACACAACGGCCCTGGACGGCGTCGACATGGCCGTCCGCCAGGGAACCGTCCTCGGCGTGCTCGGGCCGAACGGCGCCGGGAAGACCACCGCCGTGCGGATCCTGGCCACCCTCACCCAGCCGGACGAGGGAGGGGCCACCGTCGGCGGGTTCGACGTCGTGACCCAGGCCCACGAGGTGCGGCAGCTCATCGCGCTGACCGGGCAGTACGCGGCCGTCGACGAGGGCCTGACCGGCACCGAGAACCTCGTGATGATCGGGCGGCTCCTCAACCAGTCGCGGCCGGATGCCAGGGCCCGGGCTCAGAGCCTCCTGACGAGGTTCGACCTCGCCGATGCCGGTGACCGGCCCGTCCGGACGTACTCGGGCGGGATGCGGCGCCGGCTCGACCTCGCGGCCAGCCTGGTCGGGCACCCCGCCGTGCTGTACCTCGACGAACCGAGCACCGGGCTCGACCCCCGCGCCCGCGAGAGCCTGTGGGACGCCGTCCGGGCACTGGCTGCCGACGGCACGACCATCATGCTCACCACGCAGTACCTGGAGGAGGCCGACCAGCTCGCCGACGCCATCGCCGTGATCGACCGCGGCACGGTGGTGGCGACCGGCACGTCCAACGAGCTCAAGCAGCAGGTCGGCGGGCAGGTGCTCGAGGTGAGCCCGATCGACCCGCACGACGCGCCGGGGATCACCGCCGTCGTCCGGGACCTCACCGGGCGCGATCCGGAGACCGCCGGCGGCGTCATCACCGCGGCCGTCAACGACCCGGCGCTCCCGCCGGCGATCTACCAGCGGCTCGCCGACCAGCAGGTCCTGCTCGCCGAGTTCGCCGTGCGGCGGGCGAGCCTCGACGAGGTCTTCTTCGCCCTCACCGGCCACAAGGCCGAGCCGCAGGACGACGACGACACCGAAAGGAGCGCGGCATGAGCGCCACCATCGAAGCCACCACGACCGGCCGGCTCGGGACGACGACGCCGACCACCCGCGTCGCGCCCCGCCAGGCCGTTCGCAACGCTCTCACGGTCGCCTGGCGGAACCTGGCCGCGATCCGCCACAACCCGCTCGAGCTGCTCGACGTGAGCGTCCAGCCGATCATGTTCGTGCTGCTGTTCGCGTTCGTGTTCGGCGGCGCGATGGCCGGCTCGCCCCAGGCCTACCTGGAGTACGGGCTGGCCGGGATCATCGTGCAGAACGCGCTGTTCATGAGCCTGTACACGGCCATGGGCGTGAACACCGATCTCGGCAAGGGGGTGTTCGACCGGTTCCGGAGTTTGCCGATCGCCCGGTCCGCGCCGCTCGCCGGGCGGATCGCCGCCGACGTGGTCCGGCAGGTCTGGGGCATCGCTGTCCTGCTGGGCGTCGGGATGCTGATCGGGTTCCGCGTCACTACCGGCCTCCCGGAGGTGCTGCTCGCGACCGGCCTGGTCGTGCTGTTCGTGATCGCATTCTCCTGGTTCCCGCTGCTCATCGGGATCAAGGTCGACTCGCCGGAGAAGGTGCAGATGTTCGGATTCGTGCTGGTGTTTCCGCTGACCTTCGCGAGCGGCGCCTTCGTCCAGGTCGACACCATGCCGGGCTGGCTGCAGGGGTTCGTGAGGGTGAACCCGGTCACGCAGCTGTCCGATGCGGTCCGGGCGCTGCTCACCGGCGGCGCATGGGGCGAACCCGCGCTGATCTCGCTGCTGTGGGCGGTGGGGTTCGCGGCGGTGTTCGCGCCGCTCGCCATCCGCGCGCTGCGCCGTCGGGCGTAAGGCAGCAGGGGCCACGGGGCGCCGTCCTCCACTCGGAGGGCGGCGCCCCTAACGCCGTCAGGGTCAGACCACGACGACGATCTTGCCGGTCGCGTGGCCCCCCTCGAGCTCGCGGAGGGCGCCGGCGGCGGCGGGGAGCGCGTAGGTCGACCCGACGACCGGCGTCACCGCGCCGGACTCGATCAGCTCGGCCAGCGCCTTCATGTCGGCGGGATCCTCCTTCGAGATCACCGGCCGGAGCTTCCGCCCAGAGAACATCGACATCAGCGGCGCGCGTAGGATCTGCCGGAAGAACCCGGCGGTGATGCGTCCGCCGCCCTCGCCCCCGACGATCGCCAGCGTGCCCTTCGGCGCGAGGGCCCTGCGGAGGCGGCGGAGCGGCCGGCGTCCCGCCGTGTCCACGATCGCGTCCCACCGCCGGGAACCATCCGTGAACTCCTCCCGCGCGTAGTCGATCACCTCGTCCGCCCCGATCGAGCGGACCAGGTCGGCCTTCGACGCGCTGCAGACGCCGGTGACGTGGGCGCCGAACGCCTTGGCGATCTGCACCGTCAACGTGCCCACGCCGCCGCCCGCGCCGGTCACGAGCACCCGCTGCCCGGGCCGGACCTTCGCCACGTCGCGAACCGCCATGAGGGCGGTGATGCCGGAGATCGGCGCCGCCGCCGCCTGCTCGTGCTCGAGGCGCCTGGGCTTCGGGACCAGCTTGGCGGCGCGTGCGACCGCGAGCTCGGCGAACGAGCCCTCCGCGATCCCCATGACCTCGTCGCCGGACCGGAGATCGGTGACCTTCGTGCCGACCGCCTCGACGGTCCCCGCGACGTCCCGTCCGGGCACCATCCCCTTGATCTTGTGGAACCCCGGCATCAGCCGGACGAAATACGGGCGCCCGGTCATCAGGTGCCACACGTCCGGGCCGCACCCGGCCGCCCGCACCCGAACGAGCACATCCTCGTCGCCGGCCACCGGCTCCTCGACGTCCCGGAACTCCAGCACGTCCGCGGATCCGAATCGGTCCTGAACGATCGCCTTCATG
>DATLUW010000231.1:0-2176 GCA_035577825.1 Actinomycetota bacterium
CTGCCGTGACCAGCATGGGCGAGCCGGGCGGACTGTCCCCGGACGGCAGGCTGCTCGTGCTCGTCGAGCCGCCCCGCTACACGAGCCTCCGCGCCGAAAGCCGATTCGCGATTCTCACGACGGCCAGTCTCGGCAAGGCGACGACGATCACCCTCCCGGGCGAGTTCGGCTTCGACGCGATCTCACCCGACCGCAGCACGCTCTACCTGATCCAGCACGTGTCGAACGACGATCTCGTGCGGTACGTGGTGCGGGCGTTCGACCTCCGCGCACGCCGCCTGCTCCCGGGCGCGATTGTGGACAAGCGGAACGTGGACGAGGTCATGCGCGGCTACCCGGTCGCCAGAACGACGTCACCGACCGGCCGCTGGGTCTACACGCTGTACACGAAAGGCCCCGGCGCCTCGCTCACCTTCGTGCACGCCCTGAACACGGTCGGGCGGTCGGCCTTCTGTATCGACCTCCCGTCCTGGTCCGCGGGCGAGGACGTCTGGGAGGCGTCGCTCCGGCTGTCGGGCAACACCCTGCTCGTCAAGACGAAGGACGGAACGACCGTCTCGCGGATCGACACACGGACGCTGAAGGCGGTCAAGCCCTAGTGGCCGTTGTGCGAGAAGTGCATGTAGTCCTTCGTCGAGCCGGTCCACGATCCGCCCCACCCCCAGCCGACCGACGCGAATGCCGCGACGACGGCGGGCGTGACCATCCCCTTCCGTACGCGTGACCGGTCGAGGTAGGACAGGGCCTTCTTGTCGCGGGTCATCCCGCAGCCGACGTACGGGTTCTCGACCGGGTTGATGTCGACCGCCAGCCCGTAGGCGTGGTTGGACCAGTGGCCTGTGCTCGTGCCCTTGTTGCACGGCGAGGCCACGGCGTTGCGGCACTCGAACGATCCGGTCAGGTCGCCGTCGGCCGGCTGCGAGCCCGGCGGGCCGTACACCTCCGCGACGGACATGTGGTGGATCGCAAAGCGCATCGCGTACAGCTTCCGGAACACCTTGGCCAGCTTCGGCGCGGCCTCCGCATTGACCACGAGCGAACCCTGATGGGTGCGGTTGTCGAAGCCCCAGTAGGAGACGCTCAGCACCCGGAGGCCGGAGAGCGGGACCGGGCAGCCGGAGTGCCAGTAGCGCCCAACGTCCGAGCGAACTGCAGGCGAGAGCGGCGCAATCGAGGAATGGAACCCCCCGAGCGCGACCACGGCGAGCGGGACTGCCAGGAAGCGCACGACCGTCTCAGGCTAGCGCGCGCGGCCGTCAGCCGGCCGCTTCCACGACCCGATCCCGCGGCCGGTGGCCGAGCTTCCAGGTGGCCGCGGCGATCATCCCGAACACGATCGTCGGCACGATCGTCAGGAACCGGTAGATCAGCGTGGCCGCGACGGCCTCGTCGCTGCTCGCGCCGAAGGCGACGAGCGCGCCGGTGAGGCCGAGCTCGACGAAGCCGATACCCCCCGGCGTGATCGGGATCGAGCCGAGCACCCGGGCGAGCGCCCACGCGGCGAACGCCTCGACGATCGTCACCTCCACGCGCGGGATGCCGACGGCACGGACGGAGGCGATCAGGACGATGAAGACCGTGAGGTGACCGGCGAGCGTCGCCAGGGTGAGGAACCACCAGCGGCGGCGGATGAGGTCGATCGCCTCCTCGCGGAAGCGGACGAACGACTCGCCCTTCCACTTGACCGGGGCCTTGCCGATGAGGTGCTTCGCCCAGGTCACGGCCCGCGCGGCCCGGTCGCCGACCTTGCGGGCGAGACGCTCGCTCGACAGCCCGATCGCAAAGCCTACGACGATGGCGACGAACACGGCGAGGGCGATGACCGCGACGAGCTCGAGCGTCCGATTCCTGCCGCCCTCGGCGGCGACGCCGGCGAGCGCGATGATCGGGACGCCGAGAATCACGAGCTGGTTCCAGATGCTCGTGACCACGACGGCGAGGCCGACGGGCCGCCCGCTGAACCCCCACGCCTTGAGCATCGCGAACGACGACGCCATGCCGATCGCAGCGCCGCCTGGAGCGACGGTGGACAGCGCGGTGGAGGCGAGCGTCAGCCGGGTCGAGTGCCAGTACGAAAGTCCGGGCAGCGCGGCCATCCACGGCGGGCCGTAGGTGGCGGTGTTCAGCACGACCGCCAGCACGAGCCAGGTGATCCACTTCCACGAGAGCCCCTGGA
>DATLUW010000232.1:0-2488 GCA_035577825.1 Actinomycetota bacterium
TGACCTGGCCCGACCTGACCGACCTCGCGTCGGCGGGCAACGAGGTCGCCGGGCACACGGTCACCCACCCGAACCTCACCGACCCCTCGCTCACCTACGACCAGAAGGTCCACGAGGTGTGTGCCGGCCGACAGGCCCTGATCGACCACGGGTTCAATCCTTCGAGCTTCGCGTATCCCGAGGGCGCCTACGATCAGACGGCTGAGCAGATCGTCGACTCCTGTGGGTTCACCACGGCGCGGACGACCGGTGGGTTGACCGCGACCGGCCCGGCCTATTCCGAGACGGTTCCGCCGAAGGACATCTTCGCCACGCGGACGCAGCCCGTGTCGACGTCGGGGAACGGTCCGCTGCAGCTCGCGACGCTGCAGTCGATCGTCACCTCGGGAGCGGCGCACGGAGGCGGCTGGGAGGCGATCGTGTTCCACCGCGTGTGCTCGCAGACCTACCTTCCCTCCGACTACACCGACTGCATCGGCTCGTTCCACCCGATCGAGCTGGACACCTTGAACGCGTTCCTGGACTGGCTCGCGAACGCCGGGCAGCCGGGCGGGGCGCCGGCGGGCGTCGTCATCAGGACGGTTCGCCAGGTGCTCCCGGCGCGCCCGGACACCACCGCGCCCGTGACCACCATCTCCTGCAACGGCTCGCCGTGTCAGGGCTCCTACGGGGGATCGGTGATGGTCGGCCTGTCGGCCACCGACGG
The DNA here is from genome assembly GCA_035577825.1 of Actinomycetota bacterium. Lineage (GTDB taxonomy): Bacteria > Actinomycetota > UBA4738 > UBA4738 > JACQTL01 > DATBHM01. The sequence continues at coordinate 707 of DATLUW010000232.1, forward strand.
CGCCGGGTCCGGTGTCGCCAGGACGTACTACACGACGGATGGCTCGACCCCCACGACCGCCAGCCCGATCTACACCGGACCCTTCGTCGTCCTGCAGTCCTCGACCGTGAACTTCTTCTCGGTCGACGTCGCCGGCAACGCCGAGCAGGTGCAGTCCACCCAGGTCCAGGTGGGGGCCAACCCCGATCCCGTCGTCGCCGTGGCGGGCGACATCGCCTGTGACCCCACGGCCCCGGCGTTCAACGGCGGCAACGGCACGGCCACCGATTGCCGGGCCATGGGGACGTCGAACCTGCTGGTCGGCGCGGACAACGTCCTGGCCCTGGGGGACGAACAGTACGACTGCGGGGGTTACCAGGCGTTCCAGCAGTCCTACGGTCCCACGTGGGGCCGGTTCAATTCGATCACCCACCCGGTGCCGGGGGACAAGGAGTACGGGACGACCGGGACCGACTGCCCCTCCACCCCCGGAGCGGGGTACTTCCAGTACTTCGGCGCCACCGCCGGGGATCCCTCCAAGGGCTACTACAGCTACGACCTCGGGACGTGGCACGTCATCGCGTTGAACACGGGGCCGTGCCCCACCAGCTCGAGCTTCTGCGCCGCCGGGAGCGCCGAGGAACAGTGGCTGAAGAGCGATCTCGCTGCGAGCTCGTCGGCGTGCACCCTCGCCTACTTCCAGAACCCCAGGTTCGCCTCCACGAGCTCGGGCGGGAGCACGAGGTATGCCCCCCTGTGGAACGACCTGTACGCGGGAGGGGCCGACGTCGTGATGAACGGGGACGACCACTGGTACGAGCGGTTCGCGCCGATGGACGCGACGGGCGCCGCCGACCCGACCTTCGGCATCCGGGAGTTCATCGTGGGAACGGGGGGAGCGGGCCTCGACACGCCGGCGACCCAGCTCCCGACGAGCCAGGCGATCAACAACAACACCCACGGCATCGTCCGGCTCGTCCTTCGGGCCGGGGGGTACGACTGGACGTTCGTGCACGACACGGACGGCACGTTCAGCGACTCGGGGACCGGGAGCTGCCACGGCGCGCCCCCGCCACCGGACACCATCGCACCGGCCACCACCATCAACTGCAACGCCGCGGCCTGCTCGAACGGGTGGTACGCGACGAGCCCCGTGACGGTGAGCCTGTCGGCCACCGACAACCCGGGCGGTTCGGGCCTCGACAAGACGTACTACACGACGGACGGGACCACTCCGACGACCTCGAGCACCGTGTACGCGGGGCCGTTCCCTCTCGCCGGCACGGCTACGGTCAAGTTCTTCTCCAAGGACCTGGCCGGCAACGCGGAGGCGGTCGGTTCGCAGCTGATCCGCATCGACCCGACGGCGCCGACGACCACGATCTCGTGCGCAGGCGCGCCGTGTTCCGCGTCGGGCTACATCGGCTCGGTGAGCGTGAGCCTGTCGGCCACCGACAACCAGGGCGGCTCGGGCGTCGCGGCGACCGTCTACACCACGGACGGGTCGGATCCGGCATCCAGCGCGACGGCCACCACGTACACGGGTCCCTTCGCAATCGGCCAGACGACGACGGTGAAGTTCTCCTCGAAGGACGTGGCGGGCAACGCCGAGAACACCGCGTCCCAGACCATCCAGGTGAGCCCGCCTTCCGACACCACCCCACCCACGACCGCCATCACCTGCAACAGCGCGGCGTGCTCGGCCGGGTGGTACAAGGCCGCGGTGACGGTGCGCCTGTCGGCCACCGACAACCAGGGTGGCTCCGGGGTCGACAAGACGTACTTCACGACCGACGGGTCCAC
>DATLUW010000233.1:0-8155 GCA_035577825.1 Actinomycetota bacterium
GTGATCGCGAGCGAGCAGCACCCGATGGTCCATGCCGCCGGGCGACGTCTGCGACGGCATGGACCATCGGGTGCTGCTCGCTCGCGATCACCCTCGCGATTCTCGCGCTGTGGGTGGTCACGGACGGCCCGCTGGGCTCGCTGTCGTTTCCGGCCCCCGGGATCGCGATCGGGTTCCCGCTCGTCGGCGCCCTGATCGCCTCGCGCCGGCCCGAGAACCCGGTGGGATGGGTCATGCTCCTGGTCGGCGTGGGGGGCGCGTTGACGCTCGCCTCGGGGGTGTACGGGTACGCGGCCCTGATCAGCCGACCGTCCCTTCCGGGGGAGGACTGGGCGTACTGGGTCTCGAGCTGGGTGTGGACCGCTGCGTTCGTCCCGCTCGTCACGGTCCTGCTGCCCATCTTCCCGCAGGGACACCTGCCGTCGCGCCGGTGGCGGGCAGTGGTCGCCGCAGCGGTTGTCGCCCTGGTCACGATCATGGTCGCCGGCGCCGTGGTCGACCCCATCGAGACGCCCGCGCTGAACGGACGCACGGTGCCGAACCCGCTGGGGTTTGGATGGCCCGCCGCCTCGGCCGTCCAGGGCGTCGCCTACGCGGTCACCCTCGCGCTCATGGTCGTCTGTGTGGTCGGCCTGGTCCGGCGGTATCGGGCCGCCCGCGGCGTCCTCCGGCTCCAGCTGTCGTGGTTCACGTATTCGTTCGCGATCGCGCTCGGGTTCCTGATCCTGAACTTCATGACGGGGGGCAGCACGCACGAGCCCGTGGCCTCCGTGGTCGCGGGCATCCTGGCCAGCGCGGGGTTCGCGTTCGTCGCCGTGGGGGTCGGGATCGCGATCCTGCGGTACCGCCTCTACGACATCGGCCGGGTGATCAACCGGACCATCGTCCACTCGCTCCTCACCGCCGTGCTCGTGGGGCTGTACGCCGTGCTCGTGGTCGGGATCGGCTCGCTCCTCGGCGGGGCGAGCAGCCCGGTCCTGATCGCCGGGGCCACGCTCGTGGTCGCGGCGGTGGCCGGACCGGCGCGACGGCGCATCCAGGCCCTGATCGACCGCCGGTTCTCCCGGCGGAAGTACGACGCCGAGCGGACGCTCGCGGAGTTCGGCGCGCGCCTGCGGGACGAGGTGGACGTGGACGAGCTCCGGGGGCTGCTGTCGCGGACGGCCGAGCGCACGGTCCAGCCGGCGAGCGTCCGGGTCTGGATTCGGGGGGTGGACTCGTGAGAGAACTTCATTCGAGGGGGCGGTTCGTAACGGTTCCGGAACGCCCGGGCGCTACAAAGGAGCCGACATGGCAACCATCGTGACGAAGGTCAAGCGCAAGGACCGCAAGGCCGAACGCAGGCGGGCACGGGAAGAGGAGCCCGAGCAGCAGGAGGCGGCCTCGGCAGCGGCGCAGCCGGCCCAGCCCGAGGCACCCGAGCTCGACATCGAACCCGACGACCCGCTGCTCACGCACCTGCAGCAGGCGGCCGGCCCGGTCGACATCGACAAGCTGACGTTCGACTCCCCGGCGCTCGAGCAGATGCGGGCGCAGGGGCTGAAGCTGATCGTCCCGCTGGTGACGCAGGGGGAGCTCATCGGCCTGCTGAACCTCGGTCCCCGCCTCTCCGAGCAGGAGTACTCGAGCGACGACCGCAAGCTCCTCGAGAACCTCGCGGCGCAGGCGGCGCCCGCGGTTCGCGTCGCGCAGCTCGTCCGGGAGCAGCAGGCCGAGGCCCGCGATCGCGAGCGCATCGAGCACGAGCTCCAGGTCGCGCAGCTCATCCAGCAGAACTTCCTGCCCAAGACCACGCCGTCGATCGCCGGCTGGGAGGTCGCCGCGTATTACCGGCCCGCCCGGACGGTCGGCGGCGACTTCTACGACTTCATCGAGTTCCCCGACGGGCGGCTCGGCATCGTGATCGGCGACGTCACCGACAAGGGCGTTCCCGCCGCGCTCGTGATGGCGGCGACCCGGTCGATCGTGCGCTCCAGCGCGACGCAGACCGAGTCGCCGGCCGAGGTCCTGGCGCGCGTCAACGACATCCTGATCCCCGACATGCCGCCGAACATGTTCGTCACCTGCCTGTACGGCGTGCTCGACCCGGCGACGGGAGTGTTCCGCTTCGCGAACGCCGGCCACAACCTGCCGTACGTCCGCCGTCCCGACGGCCGCGTCGACGAGCTGCGGGCCACCGGGATGCCGCTCGGGCTGCTCGAGGGCATGACCTACGACGTGACCGAGGGCGAGCTCGGCGAGGGCGACACGGTGCTGTTCTCCTCCGACGGCATCGTGGAGGCGCATGACCCGCACGGGGAGATGTTCGGGTTCCCTCGGCTGAAGGAGCGGATGTCGACGCACCGCGGCGGGGCGAACCTGCTCGACCGGATCCTCGGCGACCTCGCCGCCTTCACGGGAGCCGACTGGGAGCAGGAGGACGACGTCACGATGGTCACGGTGGCCTGCACCGCGGCGGTGGCGGCGCCCGAGCTCCCGGCAACGGCCCCGCAGGCCGCGGACGCCGAGCCCGAGCCCGCGGCCCCCGCCACCGCGAAGCAGGATGTTCCGGTGAGCGATGGGGAGCAGCCCACCAGCCGCCAGATCGTCCGGTTCTCCCTGCCGAGCGAACCCGGCGGGGAGCGCAGCGCCGCCGAGAAGGTGGCGGAGATGGTTCAGGGCTCCTGGCTGACGGACGACCAGGCCGAGCGGCTCAAGACCGCCGTCGCCGAGGCGTCGATGAACGCCATGGAGCACGGGAACGAGTTCCGCGGCGACCTGCCCGTGGACGTCGAGGTGTCGATCTGGCCGGACCGCCTGGTCGTGCGGATCACCGACCTCGGCGCCGGGCCCGCCGACGAGCACGAGGAGCCCGACCTCGAGGCCAAGCTCGACGGGCGCCAGACCCCGCGCGGGTGGGGCATGTTCCTGATCCGGCACATGGTGGACGAGCTGAACGTGACGACGGAGGAGGGGCAGCACACGGTGGAGCTGGTCCTCCGGCGGAAGGGGGACGACGAATGAACCTCCAGGCACTCACGACACGGGTACGAACACGGAACGGCATGGCGGTGGTGGAGCTGTCCGGCGACGTGGACGGCAACGCCGAGCGGGCGCTCCGGACCGGCTACCAGGAGGCGGTCGCGACGGGCGCGTCGAGCGTCCTGCTCGACTTCAGCCGCGTGGGGTACATCAACTCCACGGGGATCGCGCTGATCGTCGGCGTGCTCGCCGAGGCCCGGCGCAGCAAGCAGCAGGTGGTGGCGTGCGGCCTGTCCGGCCACTACCGGGAGATCTTCCAGGTGACGCGGCTGTCGGACTTCATGCCGATCTTCGCGGACGAGGACGAGGCGCTGGCCGGCGCCTCACGGGCATGATGGGGGGCATGCGGCGATGCAGCGAGGGGTGCTGAGCATGGACGTCCGGGAGGCCGGGGACGGCGTGGCCGTCGTGGACATCACGGGCGAGATCACCGGCGCGAGCGAGCCGGTCCTGATGGACGCCTTCAGCCGGGCGACCGGCGAGGACACCCGGGCGGTGATCCTCAACTTCTCGGGGCTCGAGTACATGAACTCGGGCGGGATCGGGCTGCTCGTGACGATGCTCGTCCGGGCGAACCGGCAGCAGCAGAAGCTGATGGCGCTCGGGCTCACCGACCACTACCGGCAGATCTTCATGCTGACGCGGCTGGACGAGGCGATCGGGGTCTACGACACGGAGGAACAGGCGCTCGCCGCACTCGACGCGTCGTAGCCGGCCCCGCTCGCTACGGGCCGGCCTTCGGCCGGAGCGCCTTCCGCACCACCGGCCGCTCGGGCTTCCGCCGGGCGACCTCGCGGAACCCCGCGCGGTCGAACATCGACTTGGCGCCGAAGAACATCGAGTCCGGATGGCTCGGTTCGTCCCGGTCGACGGGGTAGGCCTCGAGGAGGCGGGCGCCGTTCGACCTCGCGTAGTGGGCGGCGGCCTTCAGCATCCGCTCGGACAGGCCGCGGCCGCGTCGGTCGCCCGGGACGAAGAAGCACACGATCGACCAGACCGGGCGGTCGTCGACCGGCTTCATGATCGGGGAACGCCGGAGCTTCGCGTAGTCCTCGCGGGGCCCGAGCGAGACCCACGCCACCGGCGCCCCGTCCTCGTAGCCGATGAGGCCGGGCACCGTGCCGCCGTCCACGAGCGCGCGCATCGCGCGGCGGTTCTCGGCGCCCGGGCCGGTGCCCGATGGGCCGGTCTTCCGGTAGTACATGCAGAAGCAGGTCCGCACGACGGGCCGGTCGAACAACTCGACCAGGTCGGACCACCGTCCCTTCGTTGCGGGATGGACCTCGAACGCCATGTGGAGGACTGTAGACGCAGTGTTGCGAATGGGCTCCATTGCGAGGTGATCACGGCCGATAACCCAGGGGACATGCGTACCGAGACGGGCGCGGGCGGCAGCGTGCGCGACGACCGGGACGAGGTAGTCGTCACCGGGTTCATCGCGCCCCCCGGCGTGCCCGAGGCGGAGCACGAGGTCTCGCCCGAGGACGCCGGACGCCCGGCGGCCATCCTCGAGGCGGTCACCCTGGCCGCGGAGCGGTTCCTGTCCTCGCCAGGGTGGGGGCCCCAGCTCGAGGCGACGCTGGAGGGCCTCGGCCGCGCCGCCGCGGTGAGCCGCGCCTACGTGTTCGACAACGTGGTGGAAAACGGTGAGATCGTCGCCAGCCGCCAGGTGGCCGAGTGGGCGGCGCCCGGCGTGGCCGCGCAGATCGACAACCCGAGCATGCGCCGCGTGCCGTTCCGCCCCGACCTCGAACGGTGGCTGACCACGCTCTCGGGCGGGACCAGCATCTACGGCAACGTCAGCGACTTCCCGGCGGGCGAGCGCGCCCAGCTCGAGCCGCAGGACATCCGCTCGATCGCGATGGTCCCGATCTTCGCCGGCAGCGAGTGGTGGGGCCTGCTCGGGTTCGACGAGACCCACGCCGAGCGCGAGTGGACCGCGGCGGAGATGGGCGCGCTGAAGACGGCCGCCGGGATCATCGGCGCCGCCATCGAACGCGAACGCCGCGAGGCCGTGCTCCGCGACACCGAGGACCGCTACCGCCGGCTGGTCGAGCTGTCGCCGGACGCGATCGCCGTCCACCGGGGCGGCGTCGTCGAGTTCGCGAACGGCAGGGCGGTGCGGCTGCTCCGGGCGAAGAGCGCCGAGGACCTCGTCGGTCGCTCGGTGCTGGAGTTCGTCCATCCGGACTCGCGCCCGCGCGTGCTCGAGCGTCTGCAGCGCCTGCGCGACGGGCGGGAGGTCCCGCCGATCGAGGAGAAGTTCCTCCGGGTCGACAACTCGACCGTGGACGTCGAGGTCACGGCGGCGCCGTTCACGATCGAGGGCGAGTCGGCCGCGATGGTGGTCGTTCGCGACATCACCGACCGCAAGGCAGCCGAGCGGTCGCTGCGGGCGCACTCCGAGTACCTCGAGGCGATGCACGAGACCACGCTGAACCTGATGAACCGGCTCGACGCGCAGGACCTGCTGGCCGCGATCGTCGGGCGGGCAGGCGCGCTGCTCGGCACCGGCGACGGCTACATCTACGTGGTGAGCGGCCACGGCCGCGAGGCCGAGGAGCTCGGCGAGCTGGAGGTGCGCGTCGGGACCGGCGTGTTCGCGGAGCACGTGGGCTTCCGGATGCACCGCGGCGAGGGCCTGGCCGGCCGGGTGCTGGAGTCCGGGCAGCCGTTCTCGATCGCCGACTACGACGACTGGACCGGGCGTTCGCCGAACTTCCCGATGGGCGTCATGCACGCCGGCGCGGCGGTCCCGCTCACGTCGGAGGGCCGGGTAATCGGCGTGCTCGGGCTGTCGCATCCGGAGTCCGGGGAGATGTTCTCCGGGGAGGACCTCGACGTGCTTTCCCGGTTCGCGGAGCTCGCGTCGATCGCGCTCGACAACGCTCGGCTGTTCACGGCGTCGCAGCAGGAGCTGATCGAACGCCGCCGCGCGGAGGAACGACTGCGGTTCTCTGCGCACCTGCTCGACTCGGTGGAGAACGCGGTCATCGCGACGGATGCCGAGGATCGCATCACGTACTGGAACGCCTTTGCGGGGACGCTGTACGGCTGGCCGGCCACCGAGGTGCTGGGGCGGAAGTTCCGGGAGGTGCTGCCGATCTCGGAGGAGGCGGCGGCGGCCCTGACGCGGGGCGTCGGGACCGGCGAGGCCTGGGAGGGCGATCTCGAGGTCCGGCGGCGGGACGGGTCGCGGCTGATCGTCTCCGCGCGGGTGTCCCCGATGCGCGCGCCCGACGGCTCCGGGCGTTTCCTGGGCCTCATCGGCGTGACCGTCGACGTCACCGAGCGCCGCCGGGCCGAGGAGGCGCTGCGGGAGGCGTTCGAGCGCGAGAAGGAGGTCTCGAGGCGGCTGCTCGCGCTCGACGAGATGAAGAACACGTTCTTGGAGGCCGTGTCGCACGAGCTGCGGACGCCGCTCGCGGCGATCCTGGGATTCGCGTTGACGCTGGAGCGCTCGGACGTGACGCTGTCCGAGGACCGTTCGAAGGAGCTGCTCGACCGGCTGGCCGCCAACGCGCGGAAGCTCGACCGGCTGCTGTCGGATCTCCTCGACCTCGACCGGCTGTCGCGGGGGATCGTTGAGCCGCGCCGCCGGGCCGTGGACGTCGGCGAGCTGGCGCGACAGGTCATCGCGGGGAGCGAGGCGCTGCGCGGCCGCTCCGTCACGGTGGAGGCCGATACGGTGGTCGCGTGGGTGGACGGCGCGAAGGTGGAACGCATCGTCGAGAACCTCGCTGCAAACGCCATCCGCCACACGCCGGACGGCACGCCGGTCTGGGTGCGCGTGACGCGCGAGGACGAAGGCGTGCTGATCGTGGTGGAGGACGCGGGGTCGGGCGTTCCGTCGGACCTGCAGGAGCCGATCTTCGAACCGTTCCGCCAGGGGCCGCAGACGCGCTCCTACTCACCGGGCGTGGGGGTGGGGCTGTCGCTGGTGCTGAAGTTCGCCGAGCTGCACGGGGGGCGGGCGTGGGTGGAGGACCGCGAGGGCGGCGGCGCGTCGTTCCGCGTGTGGCTCCCCTCGGTCGAACCCGACGAGCTCGCCCAGTGGACCTCCGAGGTCCCCGACCGCGACTGAGCCTCGCGGCTACGGCGAGGGTCGGCTGAGCGAACGAACCGGCACCACCGGATCGCCGAGGGCGATGCGGCCGTCGAAGCAGTGCCACTCTTGTCCGCGTGGCCTGCACGTGAAGATCGCGTTCCTTGCCGGCGGCCCCGCCGGTACGTACTCCTTGGCCCACCCGACGATTCGGCTGGGATCGCCGTCGGCGATCCCAGCGCGCGTGCCACCTCGTCGCTCGCCACCGCGGCGTCGGCCGGGTCGGCCGGCGCTGCGGCCCCCGGCCGCGGTTCGGTCTTCCGGCGCCGGGTCGCGACGTGTCGCAGGCGGCTGCGATGGAGGTTCAGCGCGGTTCGGTACAGGTAACCCTCCGGCGAGGACATCGCCTCGACGCGGCTCCATCGTTCGAACACCCGCCAGGTCCTCGGCCACGCCCACGTCCCGCAGAGCAGGAACAGCGCCCGCGACAGCCGGTCGTAGTGCGCGCCGAAGAACGCCTGGAACCCCGGTTCGTCCCCCGTCGGCAATCGCGGCTCCGCCACCAGTTCGGCCTGGTCGTTCACGCCGGACCATGAACGCGCGGGGGCGCGTTCCGTTGCGGTGCGAGCGGGATCAGCCCGCGAGCGCGCGCGCCACCTCGGCAGCCAGTGCGGCGTTCGACGAGAGCAGGGCGAGGTTCGCCTCGAGCGAGGCGCCGCCGGTTCGTTCGGACAGGCACGAGAGCAGGAACGGCGTCACGTCCTTGCCGCGGACGCCCTGCTCCTCGGCTTCCGCCTCGCACGAAGCGACGGCCGACGCCACCTCGGCCGGGTCCATCGCCCACTCGGATGGGATCGGGTTGCACAGCAGAATCGAGCTGTCGATACCCAGCGAACGCCGAGCCCGGGCCAGGCTCGCGGCGTCTGCGGCGGAGTCCAGCCGGTGCTCCAGCTCCAGGTCGGCCTCGCGGGAGAGGAAGAACGGCAGCTTGTCCACGCCGTAGCCGGCCACCAGTACGCCGAGCTCCTCGATCTTCTCGAGCGTCGCGGCCGGGTCGACGATCGACTTCGGGCCGCTGCACACGACGAA
>DATLUW010000234.1:0-3455 GCA_035577825.1 Actinomycetota bacterium
CCACCCTTCGGCAGGATCGACCACGGGTTTCCCTTGCAGGAGAACAGCAGCCGGTCCCCCGCCGGCGTCCAGGTGCCCAGATAGCCGAACCGGGTCGGCAGCTCATGGAGACCTGTTCCGTCCGGGCGGACGACGAATTCCCGGTCCACGGCCTCGTCCGCGGGACCGGACTGTCCGTCGAAGAAGAGCAACCGCCCGTCCGACGACCACCGCAGGCCGTGCAGCTCCTCGACGCGCCGGGCACCCCCATGGAACAGCACGATTCGATCGCCGCCGTCGGGCCGGACCGACACGATGGCGTTCCGCTTCACGAACGCGATCCGCCCGTCGGCGTGCCGCACGACCGGCACGGGGCCGAGTGGCGGTGCGAACGGCGGCACGAGCGGCATCCGGTAGGACTCACACCCGCCGGGTGGTCCGAAGACGCATGTGTCGGCTCCACCGCCGCCGTCGAGGACGTCGAGGCCGGGCGTTCCCCGCAGCAGGTCGTCGCCCGCGCCGCCACGCAGGACGTCTTTCGCATTGTCCTCCGACGGGACCCCCGGCCGCCCGCAGTCCGAGCGGAAGGGATCGCGGCCCCCGTCCAGCGAGTCGTTCCCGTCCCCGCCGACGAGCAGGTTCGGCCCCTCCGAACCGACCAGGACGTCGTCGAACGCCGACCCCTCCGCGTCCTCCACGCCGACCATGCGGTCCGTGCCGTCGCCCCGGGCCGCCGCGTCGGCGAGGTTCGCGGTGATCCCGGCGGGCGATTCGGCGAAGCTCGCGGCGTCCCGGCCCGGCCCGCCGACGAGCTGATCGTCGCCGCCACCGCCGCGCAGGGTGTCGTCGCCCCGCATGCCGCAGAGCACGTCGGCGGCGGGGGTGCCGGTGACGACGTCGTCGCCGGGCCCGCCCCACGCCGTGCACCGCAGCGGCTGCCAGTCCAGGTCGTCGCCCCCGAACGACGAGTACAAGGAACCCACGTGACGAACCCAGCGCCCTGCCGGGTCCGCCAGGAACCCGCTGAACGCCACGGCGCCGCCCTCCGGGGAGAACGCCGCGGCGCCCCCGCTCCGGTACCTCTCGGGAAGCGGAATCGAGGCCGAGAGGTCGACGCGGCCGGAGCCGTCAGGCCGCACCGTCTCCACACGCTCCACGCGATGCGGGATGGCGTACGCAGACGGCCGCCAGTCCGTGAAGGCGACCCGCTGGCCGTCCGGCGACCAGTCAGGCCATCGCTGGCTCTGCCGATCGGGGACGACATCGCGGACGTTCGTCCCGTCGGCGTCCATGAGGAACAGGTCCGCCCCGCACTTCGGATCGCACCCCTGCCGCGCCGGGTCGTCCCGCTTGCTCGAGAACGCGATCGTGGAACCGTCCGGCGACCAGGCCGGCTCGGAGTCCTCGGCCGGGCCCGACGTCAGCCGGTGGTCCGGGCCCGAACCGTTCGACGGCGTCGTCCAGAGGTCACCGTGCAGCTGGAAGACGATCGTCGAGCCGTCCGGCGACCACGCCGGTTCCGTCGCCCCGACGGGACCGACCGCGGTGGCGGCGGCTCCGTCCGCATCGGCGACCATGATCCGGTCGTTCCGCACGAACGTGATACGGCCGCCATCCCGCGACCATTTCGCATCGGAGGACTCGCGGCCGAATGGCAGGAGGCGGTACCCCGTCCCGTCCGGATTGACGGCGGCGACGCGCGCAACCGCCTCCTCGCTCTCACCGGGATAGACGAGCACCGTGGAGGTGAGGGCGCCCCCCACGATCGGACCCGATCCCGCCCAGCGGGCCTGCACCTGCCCTGAGCCGGTGAGCAAGCCGGCGAGCATGGCCACGGCCAACGTGGCCCCGATCAGCCCGCGGCGCCGGCCAGTCACCCGCGGCGCTCGAGAGTCGCGCTGACAGCGAACAATGTGATTCCCGACCGACGCTCCCGCCCCCTCATCGGTTCCCGTTCCCGTCGGGTCAGGCCTCGCATTCCCGGACGGTGTCGCCGGGATCCGACGTGCACGTGTCCGTGCCGGCGTCGCCGTCCACGAGGTCGCCGGCCGCGCCGTCCACGCCGTTCAGGGTGTCGTTCCCGCGGCCGCCGCGGAGCGTGTCCGCTCCCCCGCCGCCCGTCAGGTGGTCGGCGCCCTGGCCGCCGCGCATGACCTCCGCCCCGGCGCCGCCCGAGAACTGGTCGTTCCCGGCCTTGCCGTTCAGCTGGAGCGGCGCCGTGGGATCGGCGCTGATGGTGAACGTGTCACCGTCCGGACCGCCGTTCACGATCGCCGAGCCCACGTTCAACGAACCGGTCAGCGTGAACGTCTCCCCGGTGCCGGGGTCGTCGTTCGGCGAGTCGAAGTTCGCCGTCAGGCGGCCGGGCGTGTGCACGACGTCCGTGGGGAGCGTCAGGCCGTCGGCCGCGTTCAGCGTGATCGAGCCCGCCGACGCCGTGATCCCCGCGCCCGAGGTGAGCGACATCGTGTTCGCCGTGACGGTGACGCGCCCGGACTGCGAGAACAGGGCCGCCGATGACGGCGCCGTGAGGTTGAACGCGTTCGTGGCGTGGACGATCGTGTCGGCCCCACCGGTGCCGGACGAACCGATGGAGGCGTCGTTGCCGTCGTTGTTCGCGATGTTCACGTCGCGCAGCGCCGTGACGTTCACGTCGCCGCCGGTGTTGGTGCCGAAGTCGTCGGACGCCACGTCGGAGAACCCGTCGACGACCACGTCGCGGCCGGCCGAGAGGGTGACCGAACCGCTCGCCCGCACGTCGTTGTCGTGGGACAACCCGACGGTGCCGAGCAGGATGTCGCGCCCGGCGGTCAGCGTGAGCGTGCCGCCCGAGGCCGTGACCGCGTCGTTGTCCACCGTGTCGGTGATGTCCGACGAAGCGCCGTTCGCCGTCAGGGTCACCGCGCCGGACGCGTCGCTGACGTTCTGGAGCCCGTCGGTGTCGACGAGGCTGATCGTTCCGCCGGCGGTGACGTGCAGCGGGCCGGAGGTCGTCACGTTCAGCCCGCCCGCGGCCCCGACCCCGCCGATCGAGAGCGCATCGGCGTCCGCGAGGTCGATGCCACCCGTCGACGTGTCACCCTCGACGTTGTCGACGGCCGTCTCGATCGCGCCGCCGGCGCCCGTTCCCACGCCGGTCGACGCGTCGAAGAAGAACCTCGAGCCGGTGACGTTCGTCGTCCCGGCCGGCGGGTCGTTGCAGTCGACGACCGCCCCGCCGGTGCTCGAGAGCAGCACCGTCGAGCCTGCCTGCCCGATCGAGTCGACGCAGATGTCCTGAATCGCGTCCACCTTGACGTTGGGCGCCTGCAGCGTGCCGGTGTGCAGGACCGCCCCGCAGCCGTCGAGGTCACTCGCCCCGGCGGTCACGTTGATGTTGTTGGCGGCGAGGGCAGTTCCGTTGTTGATGAAGTCGTCGCCCGCGTTGAAGCTCAGGCTCCCGCCCGTCGACTGGACCGTCACGCCCGGGTTGATCG
>DATLUW010000235.1:0-5634 GCA_035577825.1 Actinomycetota bacterium
TGGAACATCGTGAGGCCGTCGCCGCCGAGCTCCTTGGGCATGGTGATGGCCCCGAACCCGAGCTCGCGGACGATCCGGCGGTGGCGTTCGACGACCTCTCGCGGGAGCACGCCGTCGTTCAGCTCCGCCTCGACCTCGTGCGGGATCAGCTCCCCGTCGACGAACGCGCGGGCCCTCGCCTGGAGCTCCCGGTCCTGCTCGGCCATCGGGTAGGGCACGACGTGGCTCCCTCGCCGCCCGCCCGGACCCCTCGGGCGGGCTCCACCTCAGATCATTGACTGAACGTTCAGTCTATCTTGGCGGCGGACCGGAGCGCGAATCGGTGCGAGGGATCGCGATCGACCGGTGGCCATGCAAACGCCGGAGGCCGGCGGCTTCGCCGCCGGCCTCCGAAGACCCCTCCCCTGAGGTTCGTGCTACGGGAGTGGGTGGTGCTGGTAGGGGCCCGATCCGCCGACCGTCGGCCCCGACGCCTTGGCCACCTTCGGGACGACCGCGGAGCCGACCACCACGTTCGTCTCCGGCAGGGGGTGGAACCGGTAGACGCTCGTGCCGCCAACCCGGACGCCGTCCCCGCTCACCGGGGCCACCTTCTCGACGGGCGCCTGCTTGACGGCCGGTACCGAGGCCGTCTTGTGGGTCGTCAGCATCACCAACGTCATCGCCACGACCGCCGCCAGGAGGAAGGCCGCCAGCGCCATCCACTCGGCACGGTGGGAACCCTTCCCCGGGACCCGGAGTGCCTCTGCTCCTGCGCTCATGTCCTCCTCCTTCCGCTCGCGCTCTGGTTCGTGGTGCGGACGCTACGGCCGGGCGCCTCGGGCGTCGGTGGCCGGCGCCACGAGCTCGGGGTGATGTCCGGCACACTGGGTCGGTGACGCTCCCGGCCGAACGGCGTTCGCTCCATACAATCCAGGCCTCGTGCTCGCCCGTCGGTCCTCCCCCCTCGTGCTGGTCCTCGCGCTGACCGCGTCGGCGTGCGGGGCGTTCTCGAGGGCGGACACGCTCGCCACGCGGACGCCTCCGGCCATCGCTCCCTCGACGACGATCCCCTCGACGACGGTCGCCGTGCGGCCGACGACTGCGCCCGCGACCGCGCCGCCCTCCGTCCTGCCCGAACCCGGCCCGACGCATCGACGGAAGCCCCACCCGACGCCATCCGTCTTGCCTTCGCCTTCGCCCTCACCTTCGCCGCCGAAGCCCCCGCCTTCCCCTTCGCCGTCGCCCTCGCCGTCACCGCCCGCCCCCAGCCCGGCCGCGCCCGACCTCACGGCGTACGGCGGCCTGGGGACCTGGATCGACATCTACGACAACTCGGACGTGTTCGGTCCGCAGGCATTCGGGGACCCCGCGCGATCCGTTGCCGTCATGAAGGCGAACGGCGTCCGGACGGTGTTCCTCGAGGCGGGGAGCTATCGCCACCCGCCGGTGGAGTTCCCGGATGCGACGGCCGCGTTCATCGGGGCGGCCCACGCGGCCGGGTTGAAGGTCATCGCCTGGTACCTGCCGTTGTTCCGGAACGTGTCGCACGACTTCGCGGAGACCATGCGCGTCATCGGGTTCCGCACGAGCGACGGGCAGGGCTACGACGGGTTCGCCATGGACATCGAGGCCGCCATCGTCCCACCGGCCGAGCGCATCGCGAACTTCCTCCGGCTCTCGACGATGGTCCGGCAGGCGGTGGGACCGTCGTACGCGCTCGGGGCGATCATCCCCTCGCCGCGCGGGCTGATCCGCGTCCCGACGTATTGGCCGGGGTTCCCGTACTCGCAGCTGCCGAGGTACTTCGACGTGATCCTGCCGATGAGCTACTTCACGTTCCACGAACACGGCGCGGCGGCGGTGGCGCAGTACGTCTCGGACAACGTCGCCATCATCCGACAGGAGACGGGTGACCCGGCCATCCCGATCCACGTGATCGGCGGCATCGCGGACGACATGACGCCGGACGAGTCGGTGGCGTTCGCGCAGGCGGCCGAGTCGGCGCACGTGTTCGGCGCGAGCCTCTACGAGTTCGACCGGACCAGCGACTTCGAGTGGCGGACCCTGGCCCCGCTCCGCTGACCTACTGCTCCGCCGGCGGCTGGTCGCGGGTGGTTTCGAAGACGCGGCGGGACATCGGCACGGTCTTCGCCACGCCGAACACGACCTCGAGCGAGAGCGTGAGCGCGATGCGGACATCGATCGCTTCCGTGGTGCGTTCGATGCCGGCGGCGAGCGCGAGGGCGCAGGGGATCAGGCGATCCGAACCGGCGACCGACTCCACGACCGGGCGGAGCCCGAACGCCAGGCGGAGTGGCGAGATGCCCGGGCGGTGCTCGTCGGGAACGGTCAGCGCGACCTCGCCCCACGCGACCGAGCCGACGCTCGAGGCGACGAGCCGGTACCAGTGGTCCAGCGGTTCGAATGCGTCCGCCGGTACCACCGTCGGCACCAGGCGGTCGCGGAGGACGCCTACCACCGACGTCGATGGGACCCCGTCCAGCGAGGTCACGTCGCCGGTGAGCATCCCGTTGATCGCATCGCCGAAGACCGCGGCGCCGGGCGTCAGGTCGGTCGACTCGATGTCGAAGCCCAGGCCGTCGACCAGCGCGGCCTCGCCGGTCGCGGCGGCCAGCGCCGCGAGGTAGTCCTCGACGCGCACGCCGCGGTCGTCGCGGACGAGCTCGAGCGCGGCCTGTTCGATCGCAGCGGCGGCCTGCTCGATCGAGCCGCCCGACTGCTGTACTCCGGTTCCGCCCGTCATGCGCGGGGACGATACCCGGCCGGGCTCGCCGGTCCGGCGATCAGCTCGCGTGGTAGGCGGCCACGGCGAACGCACCCTCGCCGCCGGCGACCAGGATGCGCGCCCGTGGGCTGTCCTGGAGTCCGACGCCCTCGGCGAACCCGTGCAGATTCCGAACGATCAGCTTGCCCGCGTTCGCGAAGGAGCGGTCGATCGCCCCGTCGGGAAGGAGCCGCAGCATCGCCGGGCGGAAGTCGCCGGACTCCGTCTGGTTGTACGTCCCGCCGACCACGACGATCCGGCCGCCGTCCTGCAGCGCCATGTCCGTCGTGATGTCCTGCCCGAGCAGGCTCACCCGCCGCACGCCGTTCGTCCCGAACGAACCGTCGAGGTGGCCCGTCGGCGAGAAGCGTTCGACGAACCAGTCGTCGTCGCTCCCGTCCGCCAGGATGCGCCCGGAGCCGTCGATCGCGATCGCGGCCGGCGCGAGGGGATTCGTGGCGCTCGGCAGGTGGGCGATCCCGTGGTCCCCGAAGCCCGGCACGAGCCGGCCGGCCGGGGTGAGCTCCGCCAGCTGCCCGCCGCCGGCCGCGAGGATGTCCCCGTCGTGCTCGAGGGCGACGGCGGCGGTGCTCGTCGGGCAGCAAACGCCGACGCGCATGTTGAATACGCCGTTGTGAGCGAAGGTCGTGTCAGGACTGCCGTTCGGCAGGAGGCGCTGGATGACGAACCCGCCCTCCCACGTGACGATCACGATCCGGTCATCGGGCTGGATCGCGACGGCCGGCGGGCCGCAGAAGGGCCGTGGGCCGCACGTCAGCCGGAGGATCCCGTCGCCGGAGAACGACGTGTCGCGACGGCCGTTCGCCCGGTAGGCGGCAGCCCCCAAGAGCGCCTCGTGCTGAAGGGTCCCGATGACGAGGACGCGGCCGTCGCCGCCGGTCGCCATGTCCGTCGCCCGCTGCGAATCGTCGTGCGGGAACGGCCCCTTGGTGACCCCGCCGGTCCCGAACGTGCCGTCCGAGCGCCCGTTCACCAACAGGCGCGCGACGCCGAACCGCGAGTCGGCGAGGAGGATGCGGTTGTCGGGCAGGACGACGAGGTCGGCGCCGCTGCCGAATCGGGGAATCGCGTCGCGGATGCCGTCGCCGGCGAACGTGGGATCGAGGCGACCGGGCGCCGCCGCGGCTGACCCCGCCATCGCCGACACGGTCGCGAGCGCGACCAGTCCGATGACCGCAGCTCGAAGCCTCGTGCTCATGGTTCGATCCTTCCCGGTGAGCAGCCTGCCTATCCTCCTCCGCCGTTCGTCCCGACGCCCACGGCCCAGAACTGGTTGCTGCCCGGGACGCCGGATGCGCCCGACAGCAGGTTGAACAGGGCGGGGGTGCTCGGGCTCGACGTCAGGTGCCACGAGCCGTTCACCAGCCGGACCGTCAGGGTGACCTGCTTGCACGCGGTGCCCGGGCAGTTCTGCGGATGGTCGCCCACCGCCACCGCGCCGTTCGCCGATGCGCCGATTCCGAGCAGCTCGTTGTCGCAGGAGAACGGGTTCGGCGTCGTCTGCAGGACCCAGTGGTGGCCGTCCCAGCGTTCGATGAGGGTGCGCAGGCAGCCCTGCGAATTCAGCACCGATCCGGCCGCGAACACGCTGCTCGAGCCGCGGTCGGCCACGCCGGAGAGCGTTGACCCGTTGCCGCCGGGGGTCGCCACGATCTTCCAGGACTGGCCGTCCCAGTGCTCGGCGAGCGTCCGGTACCCGGGGCTGCTGGCGTTGCTCGTCCCGACCGCCCACGCGTCGTGGTCGGAGATCGCCGTGACGCCGCTGAACCGATCCTCGCCGGGGGCGTTCGGCGTCGCCACCGCGGACCAGCCCTCGCCGTCGAAGTGTGCGGCGAATCCGTGGTCGTTCAGCTCGCCGACCGCCCAGACGTCGCCGTGGCCGTTCGCCGCGACGCCGCCGAGCCGTGCGCCGTTCCAGAGCTGTTCCTGGTCGCGGGTCCAATGGTGGCCGTCCCAGTGCAGGACGATCCCGTCCACGCCGTCGTCGCCGACCGCCCAGGCGTCGTCCGCCGCGATCGCCGCGACGCCGCGGAGGATGGTCCCGCCGGGCGTGGACGGCGGGGTCTGGACGACCCACTTCGAGCCGTTCCAGTGCTCGATCAGCGGGTGCGACGTCTGGCCCCTGCCGTGGACGCCGACCGCCCACGCGTTCAGGAGGCCGATGGCGTCGACGTCCAGCAGCTGGTCGCCGCCGGCGGGGCTCGGGCTCGCGATCTTCACCCAGGCGGCGCCGTTCCACCGTTCCACGAGGGTCTTGCCGGGCACGATGGCGCCGCCGGCGCCGGCGACCCCGCCAACCAGCGCCGCCAGGACCACGGCGGCGACGCCGGCGAACGCGAACCTGCGCATGCGATTCCCCCCTGTGTGCGGACTGCCCTCGATCATGCGCGCAGCGAAATGCCCTGGTCAAGGGGCACGAATGGGGTACGGCTGGGGCCGATCGAATGTCCTCGCGTGGCGCGTGGTGCGTGGTGCGTGGCGCGTGGCAGCGGGGTCCGGGCCGGGTGGCCCGCGGCCTACCGGCGCGCCGCGTCCGCGGGTGCCTCGGCCCGCCGGGGCTTCGGCTCGAACACCACCGCGGCGACCGCGGCGAGCGCGAGCAGCGCGGCCGGGAACAGGAACCACAGCGCCGCCGGCCTGGAGCCCGGCGTGCGCGTCGCCGAGGCGGGCGCCACGCGGACCACGCCGGCGTTCGACTGCGGTTGCGGCGCGGGCTGCGGAGCCGTGACCGGCCCGCCGCCGCCGACTGCGCGGCGGGGGGACGTCGACTCACCCGAGACCGGGGCCGTGCGCTCCTTCCCGCCGATCGTGAACGGCGGCTTGAAGTGGAACGGGCCTCCGTAGTG
>DATLUW010000236.1:0-2663 GCA_035577825.1 Actinomycetota bacterium
GGGTCTGCTCTCGGGGGTCGACGACCCCGCGCCGGCGATGCCGGACTCGTTCGCCGCTTTCGGAGGGCAGCAGGCGCCCGCCGGCGTGCAGGCGCCGCCGGCGCCGGCCTGGGCCGAGCCGCCGCCGATCGAGGAGCCCGCGCAGGCAGCGGAGCCCGCGCCCGAACCTGAGGCCGAGCCCGCACCCGAGCCGAAGCCCCGGGTGGAGGCCAAGGCGCCGCCCGCCCAGGAGCGCGGCTACGAGGACGGCCGGGGCTCGATGCACGCGCTGCTCGCGGAGGTCGTCGCCCAGAATGCGTCCGACCTGCACCTGATCGCCGGGGCCAAGCCGCTGCTGCGGATCCACGGTGACCTCAAGGAGGTCGAGGGCTGGCAGAAGGTCATGCCGAACGACCTCCAGCACATGATCTATTCCATCCTCCCGGACGTGCAGCGCGCGCGGCTCGAGGAGGAGATGGAGCTCGACTGCGCGTACTCGGTCCCGCGGAGCGCGCGCTTCCGCGTGAACATCTACTGGCAGCGGGGATCGATCGCCGGCGCGTTCCGGATCATTCCCTACGACATCCTGTCCATCGAGCAGCTCGGGCTGCCGAACGTGGTCCGCGACCTCGCCCGCCATCAGCGCGGCCTCGTCGTGGTCACCGGGCCGACCGGGGCCGGGAAGTCGACAACCCTCGCGGCCATGGTCGACATCGTGAACCACGAGCGCCGGGCGCACATCCTGACGGTCGAGGACCCCATCGAGTTCCTGCACAAGCACGGGCGCTCGGCGGTGTCCCAGCGCGAGGTCGGTCCGGACACGCACGGGTTCGCGCAGGCGTTGAAGCACGCGCTGCGGCAGGACCCCGACGTGATCCTCGTCGGCGAGATGCGGGACCTCGAGACGATCCAAACCGCGATCACCGCTGCGGAGACCGGGCACCTCGTGCTCGGCTCGCTGCACACGCAGGACGCGCCGCAGTCGATCGACCGGATCATCGACGTCTTCCCGCCCTCGTCGCAGCAGCAGATCCGCATCCAGCTCGCGAACACGCTGCAGGGCGTGGTGGCGCAGCAGCTGCTGCCGATCTCGAACGGGAACGGCAGGGTCGTGGCCTCGGAGGTCCTGGTGGTCACCGCCGCCGTCCGGAACCTCATCCGCGAGGGCAAGACGCACCAGATCTACTCGGCGATGCAGGCCGGCCGGAAGTTCGGCATGGTCACGATGGACGCCTCGCTCGCCTCGCTCGTCGCCGAGGGCAGGATCACGCCGGCGACGGCGCTGCAGCATGCCTTCAACCCCGACGAGCTGGCTCGTCTGATGGGCGTCGCGCCGCCCACGCAGACCTTCCAGTAGTCCGAACCTCCTCGCCCGCTCCGGGTCCCGCCGCGGGTTGATCCTGCCCGAGAAGTCCGGTTCACCCTCCGCATCGCTCCTCGGTCGCGTGTTCGCATCCGCCGCCGGCGGGTAGGCATCTTCGTGGATCCGTCGAACGCGCCGAGCCCGCCAACGCGTTCCCCGTCGCACGAAAGGACGCCGATGGCCTCGGAGAGCCGCAGGACGGTGGTGATCGCCGCGATCGCCAATCTCGTGATCGCGCTCGCGAAGTTCGTCGCCGGGGCGATCTCCGGCTCCGCGGCGATCCTCGCCGAGGCCGCGCACTCGGTCGCCGACACCGGCAACCAGGTGTTCCTGCTGGTGTCGCTGCGGATGGGGGAGCGGCCGGCCGACGAGGAGCATCCGTTCGGCTACGGCAAGGAGCGCTTCTTCTGGGCGTTTATCGCGGCCATCGGGATCTTCGTGCTGGGGGCGGGGTTCTCGTTCCTGCAGGGGATCACCGGGCTGATCTCGGGGCATCAGGAGGACACGAAGGGGTTCGTCGCGGCCTACGTCGTGCTGGCGATCTCGGCCGTGGCGGAGGGGACCTCGTGGTTCCGGGCCTACCGGCAGACGAAGTCGCAGGCGCGAGAGCAGGGGATGGGCTTCCGGGAGTTCGTCCGCGAGAGCAAGGACCCCACGGTGAAGACCGTGCTCCTCGAGGACACGGGGGCGCTCACCGGCATCGCGATCGCATTCGTGGGGATCGGGCTGTCGGAGATCACCGGCGTGCACGCGTACGACCCGATCGCGTCGATCCTCATCGGGTGCCTGCTGGCGTACATCGCGTTCCGTCTGGGGCGGAACACCAAGGGGCTGCTCCTCGGGGAATCCGCACGGGAGGAGGACCGGGAGAAGATCCGCCGCGCCATCGAAGACCACGAGGGCGTCGATCGGGTCCTCGAGCTGCTCACGATGGTCATCGGGCCGGAGAGTCTCATGGTCGCCGCGCGCGCCGACCTCGGTACCGGCATGTCCGCGGACGACGTCGAACGCCTCGCCGACGAGACCGATCGCCGGGTACGTGAGGCGGTCCCGTCGGTCACATTCTTCTTCCTCGACCCGACGCCGCCGCACGGGGCCGACCGCGAGGTCGCCCAGGGCCGCCGGGCCGGCTGAGCCCCGGGAAATCGGCGGGGAGCGATCGGCCGCTGCCCCGCCCGTCGCCAGGGTGGGCCTTGAGGAATCTCGTCTGGCCCCGCTACAGTGCTTGGCGGAGCACGAACCGCCGGTGCGCCCGCCCTGGGCGGCGTCGGGTTCCGCGGTTCGGGGGGGGCGGCAATGGGAGGGACCCGGGTTCGGCTCG
>DATLUW010000237.1:0-2299 GCA_035577825.1 Actinomycetota bacterium
ACAGTGGCCGTCCACCGCGTGCCGAGGGGCATGAGCCGCAATCAGAAGCCGTTCCTCCCCGCGCACTCCGGGCCGAGGCCGCGGGCGATCGACTCCGGCACCGTCAGCTTCCGGCCGCAGGCGCCGCAGCGCCCCTCGTGCCAGACCTCGAGCGAGTCGGGGATCGCGTCGCCGGTGCCCTGGATCACCTTCGCCCAGAACCAGGCGAAGGCCTTCGCCGACGGCGCGTCGGCACCGATCCGCGACTTCCGGCCGTGGACGTAGTCGTGGGACGTCGCGAAGACGTGGCCGAGGTAGACGAAGTCGCCGGTGTTGTCCGGGCCGTTCATCACGTTGACGAAGTGGGACACCTTCGACGGCGGGTCCTGCTTCTCGGTGGCGCGGAGCCGGTAGGTGAACCGCTTGCCGGTCGCCGTCGAGACGAGGGTAACGGTGGCGTTGCCGGCGAGGGCGTAGGCCCGAACCTGCTCGACGGTGGCTAGGCGACCGCGCGGGTCGTCGGCGGAGGGCTCGTCGCAGATGAAGTCCTGGCTGGTCATGTCCGTGTTTCCTTAGGGTTTGAGGGTTGCGTTAAACGGCGCGTTCGATCTGGATGATCTCGCAATCGTCGCCGTTTTCTTCAAGCCAGCGGTTCATCGCCGCCGCATTGGAGAACTTCTTTGTGAAGGACTTAGACTTAACCCCGCGAAGGCCGCTGATCTTGCGAGCTTCGTCGTCCTGAAGATCGATCTCAATTCTCATGTCCGTGTCTCCTGGTTCTGGTCCGGGGCCCTTCCCCCGACCGTGAGACGATCATCTCACAAAAGAAAAAGAAAGTAAATAGAAAAAACAAAATTATTTTTGGGGCGGGGCGCCCCCTACCAGGATACCCCGCCCCGACCCGTCAGCCAGTCCGCCTCACGGGGTAGCCGCGCTCGAGGTTCCTGATCAGGTTCCGCGTCCCGCGGTAGCACGACGGCGTGCAGGCGACCGTGAAGTGCTGAACCGGCCCGCCGTCGCGGCTCGCCCAGACCTGCCAGTGGCTGCCGTGACGAATGTCGTGGATCACGTAGCCGTGGTCGCGAAAGAGGCGGCGAACCGCCGCCTCCTTGGTGAAGCGGATCGTCACGACACGCGCCCGCCGGCGGCGAGGGCTTCCTTCACGGCGTGGTAGTCGCCGCGAACCTTGAAGCCGCGTCCGTCCATGAGGCGAACGATCGTGACGCCGGGCGCCCCGGTGCTGCCGAGGATGGCGGCGACCGCCTCCGGGTTGATCGCGATCGGCACGTCGGCTGGCGCGTCGGCGCCGGTCGGGTCCTCGGCGTAGCGGTCGGGCTCGATCGCCCGGACGAGTTCGATCAGCATGACATTCCTCCTGTCTGATCGTGGGTCACCTGGCGCGGGATCGCGCCAGGTCAGTCACCGGCGTACGCGACTCGCCGCTTGCGGGCGGCAGCCTCGAGTCGCCGGAATGCGAAGTCGTCGGTCATTCGAACGATGCGCTGGGTGTGAGCGACCGCTCGCTGGCGCTCCCGCCGCGCCAGGTTGGCGTCGCTCGGGTCCTTCTGATGGAGCGAGTGGTAGATCGCCGCGTCGAGGTACCTCTCGTCGAGGCCGAAGTCGCGGTAGCCGCGGCGAACGGTGTCGGCGTAGAACTGGCACGGCGGGTAGATGCCGGCGTGGGTCATCATGTAGATCAGCGCCGTCTCGCCGGTCGGCATCGTCAGCTCCTCCTTGTCGTAGAAGCCGCTGGCCACGCCCTCGTAGCGGTCTAGCTTCTCCTCGTCGGCCGGCGATATTTCCCAGATCCCGACCGGCACCCGGTAGCCGATCGCCGGCACGACGTCGGCGACGCCGCGAAAGACGAGCCGGCCGTTGTCGATCATGATCCAGCCGCGGGGACGGGCGTCGGGCGCCCGCCTCCGCATGTCGGCCTGGCATAGGTTGCTTCCGTACGCCAGCATAAGCCGCGGCTTTCGCCTGATGATCTTGGTCACGACTGGTCCCCCTGCTTGTCATCGTCCTTTTCCTCGAGGAAGCCGCGGTCGACGAGGGCCGACACGAATGCCTCCGTCGACGCGGTGTCGATCTCGACGTCGGCTTCCTCCTTGATCCGCGACGCGACCGATCGCATGAACTCGGCGGCGTCGGCCGACGGCGTGAAGGACGCCTTCATCATCTGCTCCACCAGGTCCTGGTCGCTGGTGGCCACGAACTCGTTGCCGTCTGACGTGAAGTACCTCGACATGATCATCTCCCGTTATTCGTTGGTGAGCACGTTGTAGCGGCCGGCGAAGTGAACGCGGCGGCCAGTGAAGTA
>DATLUW010000238.1:0-2625 GCA_035577825.1 Actinomycetota bacterium
CCTAGATGCGTGGTGTTCAGCCGCTGCACCAGGCGCTCCAGGTCGGCTTCGATCAGGTCCGGCAGTAGTGCGCCGGCCTGGCCCTGCGGATGGAGCGCGATCTCGACCACGCGACGACTCGTGGTCTGCCGCGCCAGAAACGGCACCACCTCACCGAGCTCGCGGAACGTCTGCACGAACACCAGCGGCTTGCCCGACCGGCCGATCCCCGCAACACCCACCGCGGCGGCGGTGCGATGCGGATTCACGTCCACCGTCAGCACCCACTCGCCGGCAGGCGGCTCGGCCTTCGCGTCGTACAGCAGACCCCACGCGGCCAGGTCGAACATGTTGCCGCGGGCGTCAGAGTCCCAGATGCCCAGGCCCTCACGACGCCACGAGTCGTCGGACGGCAGCTGCTTGCGCAGGCGCAACATCGACTCCATCGGAGTCCGGAGCGGGAAGCTCGCGTTGGCCTTCGCCCACTGCTTGTGGTCGTCCAGGTCAGCGTCCGGGTCCGCCGACATCTCGAGGTAGACCGAGTCCGTGGCCTCGCCCGCCAGCGCCTCCCGGCGCCGAGACGTCGCCACCTCGCCCGGGTCCGTCGGCCGTGGTGGAGTGCCCATGTAGAACACCAGCGCGCCCGCCGGATGACGCGACTGGTTCGTCGCCGCCAGCATGTCCTCGAGCGCCTTCTCCGTCAGGATCTGGTCCTCGTCGAAGACCTCGATGTCGACCTCGTCGAACCCGCGGCCGAACCCCTGCTCGCGGGCGCCGAACATGATCACCGAGCCGTTGGTGAAGCCGATCTCCTGCTCACCGTTCGCGCG
This sequence comes from Actinomycetota bacterium, assembly GCA_035577825.1. Classification (GTDB taxonomy): domain Bacteria; phylum Actinomycetota; class UBA4738; order UBA4738; family JACQTL01; genus DATBHM01. The sequence continues at coordinate 810 of DATLUW010000238.1, forward strand.
ACGGATCGCCGCCACGAACGGCCTGATCCGCTTCGAGCGGGCCAGCCCCTGCAACGTGCGGAACGTCTGCGTCGAGGTCCGCGTCCGGTGCGCCGTCCACACCACCGTCAGTCCTGGAAACAGCAGGCAGAGCATCATCACCAGCGTGCCAACGAAGAACGTCTTGCCCACCTGACGCGGGATCGACAGCTTCACGCCACCGATCGTCGCCGCGTACTTCCCGTCCGCACGCTTGCCCAGGATCACCTGGCCGAGCTGGTCCTGCCACGGGTCATAGCCGATGCCCACGCTCGCGGCCTTCGCCCGAACCGCTGGCCAACCCGTCGAGACGATCCCATCCGGGATCACCAGATGGCGGCAGATCTCAGACAGACGAGGGGTCGAAGGCTTCGTCCTCGGCTGGTGCGTCTTCGGTCGAGTCTTCGTCGTCGAGCCCGTCGATGTCACTGATCACCTCGGCGAGTCTCTTCGTCAGCGCGGCGAGGTCCCGGGCCGGCGTGTTCAGGTCGGTGACCTCGAGGGCGATTCGGTCGCGGATGGCCTCGAGCAACTCGCGGCGCGTGCCGGTCTGAGCCGCCTGCGAAACCGTCTTCCGCTTCGCCTTCTTCTCGCCCGGGGCGACCGCATGAAGCGTCATCAGGGGCCTCCGGTGTGGAAAAAACGGTGGGGGAGAGATCAACGCGTTGACGTAGTCACTGCGTTGATCAGCCTAAAAAACTCAGGCGAACCAGCCAGAGACATCGGGCCGCGTGGCTTGGCCGTTGGCTGTGAGGATGCCGCGCTTGCGTGCGTCCTCAAGGTTGCAGTCAGGATGAACGGGGCCGATGTAGTGCTTGCCGCTCTCATCGTGACCGAGATGCCACGGCTGGCCGTGGTGGATGGTGCGCTCGTCCATCACACACTCGGGTTGTGCGCACTGCACCGACCCGGCTCGCTTGATCTCGCGTGCCCACCGTGCGCGCTCTCGCCTGTGCTCGGGTGTGTGGTACTTGGGGTCACGCTGCCACGTCATGTGTTGTTGATGGTCTTCTTCATGCTTCGTAGGCCCCTTGGATTCTGACTCCGTCGACCCACAGCGCGGAACCTGCCGCCGTAATGACGTGCGGCCCTGCTTCGTGGCCCGTGAACCTCCACCGCAGGGTCGCGTCCTCGACTGACCACTCGACGATGCCGTGCTCGCCGATCTCGAAGTGTTCGGTCATGCGAGGGCCTCCTCGGGCATGGCGGCCTCCCACTCCTCGAGCAGGCGGTCGAGCTGGGCGTGGATCTTGCGCACGCCATCGGGGCTCACGTAGAGCTCGCGCTCTCGGCGCTTGGCCGTGATGTCGGCCTCGATCTGTGCGCGGGTGCGCATCAGGAGCCCTCGGTGGACTCGCCGACCGCTTCGCGCCAGAGGTCCTTGACCATCGTGGCGCAGGCGGCGAGGGCGTGTGGGCCGTCGTCGATGGCGGTCCCGGCCTCGATGACCAGCCCGTCGGACAGCGTGACGCGGACATAGGCCATGTCGCCTCCGCTCTGAACAGCCGGCCGCCTGGTCGCGCGTCCTAGGGGACGACCGGCCGCAGAGGTTCCCCGGTCCAACGGCCAGCAGCTCCACCGGGTGAGGGCTTGCCCCGGCTCACCGCGCTAGGCCGCTCTGGGCGGCAGGTGATGGGCGTGGCCGGGAAGCGATGGAGGGCGCGCTCAATCGACCTAGGTGGGAGTGCTGCGCCCAAGGTCAGGGTAATGCCACCGCTGTCATCCGTCACGCATTCGCGTTACGGCGCGTCACCCGCAGTCCTCGTGGTTGCAGGGGCCGAAGTGAACGCGCGGCCAG
>DATLUW010000239.1:0-2232 GCA_035577825.1 Actinomycetota bacterium
CGGCAAGAACAGGTCTTCATAGTCCGGATCGGTCGTGTTCTTCTTCTCGATGGTGATCGAGTACCAGGTGAGGAAGCCGTCGTGCGGCCCCGGCGGCTTGACGAGGATGAAGATCGAATCGCCCGGAGAGCCACAGCGCCCGCCCTCCACGCCCGGATCGCGGCAGACCTTCACGAAGCGGCCATTCGAGTCGGGGTCGACGAAGGTGACGATGCTGTCGTTGACGGTGCTGCTGCTGCAGAGGTACGGCAAGTCGTAGGAAAAATCCGCCGTGAACAGGTCGGGCTTGCCGTCGGCGTTCACGTCCCCGGCGGCGATGCCGCGCGGGCCCACCCCCACCGGCACCACGCTGCCGACGGAGAACGCGCCCGTGCCGTTGCCGTTCAGAACGGAGACGTCGTTCGAGCCCTGGTTCGCCACCGCAAGGTCGAGCTGGCCGTCACCGTTCAGGTCGGCGACCACGATGCCGCGCGGCGTGGTGCCGGTGGGGACGTCGGGCTGCGGCGTGAACGCGCCCGCGCCGTTGCCGAGCAGCACGGAGACGGTGTTGGATCCGCCGTTCGTCACCAGCAGGTCGGCCCTGGCGTCGCCGTTCACGTCGCGCAGCGCCACGCCCGAGGGCTCGTTGCCCACCGGGATCGTCCCCAGGCTGGCGAAGAGGATGCCGGACGACGTCGCCGTCGTCCGGAACGCCGACACGGTGTTGCTGCCGGCGTTCGCGACCAGGATCTCGGGCACGACGTCCCCGGTCACGTCACCGACCGCGAGCGCCGAGGGACGCGACCCCACCGCGGTGAACGACTTGGTCCCGAAGCCGAGGTTCTGGCCCGTCAAGGTGGAAGCCACCACGCACAGCGAGTCCGAGCCGCCGCAGGCGACGACGAAGTCGAGACGGCCATCGAGGGTCACGTCCGCGAGCGCGAGCGCCGACGGACCCTTTCCGACGGGGGTCGAGATCGGCAGCAGGAAGCCGCCCTGCGGGTTGGAGGGCAGCACCACGAGGTCGCGGCTGTTGGCGCTCGTGACCACGATGTCCAGGCGGCTGTCGTTGTTCAGGTCCGCGAGCTTCAGGTCGGATGCGAACACGCCGACGCTCAGCTCGGCGCGTCCGCTGAACCCGCCGTTCCCGTCCCCGAACAGCTCGGTCACCGTGGTCGCGCCCTGGGTCGCGACCACGAGGTCCTGCTTCCCGTCCTTGTTGACGTCGCCGACCGCGATCGCGATCGGTGTGACCCCGGTCGGCAGCGCCACGCGTGGCGCGAAGGCCCCGGCGCCGTTGTTGAGCAGCGCCGACACGGACGAGACCTTGGTGACCCGGGAGAAGTTCCACGTCAGCTCGCTGCCGGGGTTGATCGAGAAGCGGCGGATGAGCACCGCCTTCGAGCTGTCCGGCGTGTTCTGCATGCGATAGACGCGGTAGCCGCCGAAGTCGGGGCGCGCTTCCGTGGCACGGTCGCGCATGAAGCGCACGCTCAGCGTCGTCGCCTGGCGATGGACGCTGTCGGGCAGCGGGCCCTGGAACGACCCGATGCAGCGGTATTCCAACCCCGCGATCGTGGAGCTGTCCTTCCACGCGCCGACGTTGATCCACACGGGGATGTCGGGGAAATTCGAGGCGGCGCGTGCCGGGGCGAACCCCAGCACGCCGAACGCGATCAGCAGGCAGGCGCGGCCAGCGGCGCGGAATGCGCCGCCGCGCACGTCACGGATGGCGGACATGGATCACTCCCGATTGGTGCCGGTCTGCACCCTCGCGCTGACGGCTCGCGGCGCCGGTGTGACCACGCGCGCGGGGCGACTGACCCCGTTGGGCATGGCAGGCGCGATCGAGCCACGGTCGATAGGCGCTCGGGGCAGATTCCAGAGGTCCTGGAGCACGAAGTCCACCAATCCCATGCAATCCTGACGCGCGTAGGACCAGATGCTGAACCCGGTGAACACGAACTGGTGTGCGGTGCTGCCGTGGTAGTACGTCATCGTCGGGGCGGTGGGGGTGATCCCGTCGCCGGCGGGGGGCTGTTTGGGCGGGACGAGGATGACGCCGCCCTTCGCCATGTAGAGCGTGTCGAGCACCGGGATCTGGCGTTCATGAGCCGGGTCGGGGTCCACGTCCTCGATGATGGAGTTGTTGTCGTCGATGTACTCGCAGGGGAAGCTCGTCTGGTAGAAGAGCCCCGTCTGCGTTGCGAGCCGTGTCGGCGGCATCGGGTCGATCCCCGCCTTGAGACGCAT
>DATLUW010000240.1:0-3315 GCA_035577825.1 Actinomycetota bacterium
TCCGGACTCGACGCTGTACAACGCGACGAAGAAGACGGAGGAGCGCGTCGGGCAGCTGTTCACGCTGAAGGGCAAGGACCATGACAACGTGTCCGAGGTGCCGGCCGGTGACATCGGCGCGGTCGCCAAGCTGAACCACACCCACACCGGGGACACGTTCTCGGCGAAGGACGACCCGGTGCAGCTGCCGGCGATCCCGATGCCGGAGCCGCTGCTCGGGATCGCCGTCGAGCCGAAGACCAAGGGCGACGAGGACAAGCTCTCGACCGCGCTCGCGCGGGTCCGCGAGGAGGACCCGACCCTGCGCATCGAACGCAGCGAGGAGACCCACGAGACCGTCATGTACGGCATGGGCGAGGCGCACCTCGACGTCGTCCTCGAGCGCATGAGGCGCAAGTACGGCGTCGAGGTCTCCAGCCACCCCGCCCGGATCCCCTACAAGCAGACGCTGAAGGGAACGGCCAAGGCCCAGGGGCGCCACGTGAAGCAGTCGGGCGGCCACGGCCAGTACGCGGTGTGCTGGATCGAGGTGTCCCCGCTCCCGCACGGCGGCGGGTTCGAGTTCGACGACAAGATCGTCGGCGGCGTGATCCCCAACCAGTTCATCCCCTCGGTGGAGAAGGGCGTCGTGAAGTCCATGGCCGAGGGCGTCGGCCTCGGGTACCCGATGGTCGACGTGAAGGTCACGCTCTACGACGGGAAGTTCCACACCGTCGACTCGTCGGACATCGCGTTCCAGATCGCGGGCTCGCTGGCGATGCGGGAGGCCGCGAACCAGGTCGGCGTCTCGCTGCTCGAGCCGATCGTCGAGCTCGAGGTCGTGGTGCCCGAGTCCTACACCGGCGACATCATGGGCGACCTCAACTCCAAGCGCGGCAAGATCCAGGGCATGGAGCAGACCGGCGTCGGCAAGCAGCGCGTCAAGGCCATGGTGCCGCTCGCCGAAGTCGCGCGGTACTCCATCGACCTGCGTTCGATGACGGGCGGGCGAGGGACGTTCGGGATGAAGTTCTCCCACTACGAGGAGGTCCCCCAGCACCTCGCCCAGAAGATCATCGACGAGGCGAAGAAGGAGAAGGAAGAGGCGCACAAGTAGCCCGGCCCGCTGTCCTGGTGACCGTCGCTCCGCCGCAGGGAGGCTCGGTCGTTCGTGGAGGAAGCGCTTCGCAATCGCAGGACCGCGTTCGGGCTGGGGCTCGTGGTCTCCGCGGTGGCGGTGGGCCTGTCGCTGATCACGGGCCCCGTGCCGTCGCAGGCATCGGAGCCGGACACCCTCACGCTGATCATGCTGGCCTACGCGCTGGGGAGCATCCTGCTGTGGTTCTCGTGGTTCCTCCGGCCCGACCGCGTGATCGAGATGGCCGGCCGGCAGGAACCCCGCCCGACGCTCGGCCGGATGGCCTGGCTGCTGTCGCTCACCGCGGACGCGGCGATCCTCGGTTCGGTCGTGTGCGGCGTGATCCTGTACCAGCTCTCCGGCGAGCTCTGGCGGCTCGCGCTGCTCGCGGGGGTCGGGCTCCTCGGGGGCGCGATGCTGTATTTCCGCATCGGGGAGGACATCCGCCGCCTGCAGGAACGCGGGTTCGGCGGGTGGGACCCGTTCGGCCCATCGATGGGCTGAGGCCGTGATCACGCCGGTCCGCCGGCCCGTGGAGCTGACCGGCGAACGGTGCCGGATCCGCGATCTCCGCCCCTCAGACGCCGACGACCTGCTCGCGCTGCGCGAGCGGAACCGTTCGTTCTTCGAGCCGTTCGAACCCGCCCTTCCGCCCGATCACTTCACGCGCCGCGCCCAGCTCGACGCGATCGTCCACGGGAATCGGGCGTGGGACGACGACCGCGAGTACACGTTCGGGGTGACGCTCACGACCGGTGAGCTGGTCGGGCGCATCCGGCTGTCGGTCGTGGTCCGCGGGCCCTGGCAGAACGCGAACATCGGCTATTACGTGGATCGCGACGCGAACGGCCGCGGGATCTGCACCGAGGGAGTCGGGCTGGTGGTGGGGTTCGCGTTCGACCGGCTGGGGCTGCATCGGGTGCAGGCGGGGGTCATGCCCCGCAACACGCCGTCGATCCGGGTGCTCGAGAAGAACGGGTTCCGCCGCGAGGGACTCGCGCCGCGCTACCTGCGCATCAACGGCGAGTGGGAGGACCACCTCATCTTCGCCCGCACGGTGGAGGACGCCGCCCCTGCCTGAGGTCGAGCCGGCCCGGTTGCCGGAACGGCGCGTGGGGCAGAGTGTTCGCGCCATGACGCCGTTTCGAGCCATCCTGCTTCCCGGAAGCGTGCTGCCCGCCGAGCTGGCCTATCCCGCGCTGATCCGGGCGCTCGGCCCCGACGTCGAGCCGGCGGTGAAGGAGCTCGAGATCTACGCCACGCTCGAGGTCCCGGCCGACTACTCCCTCGACCTGGAGGTTGCCGGCGTCCTCCGGGAGGCGGACGCGCGCGGCTGGGAGCGGTTCCACTTCGTCGGGTACTCGGGCGGCGGCGCGGCGGGCCTTGCGCTCGTCGCTCGCCACCCCGAGCGCGTGTCGAGCCTCGCGCTGCTGGAGCCGGCCTGGGCCGGTCGCACCGGCCGGAGCCCGACCGAGGGGGCGGTGTGGCGCCGGTACGACCGGATCGAGGCCCTCGCACCGAACGAACAGCTGCCCGAGTTCATGCGGATCCAGGTGCGCCCGGGGGTCGTGCTGCCGCCGCCGCCGCCGGGCGACCCGCCCGCGTGGATGTCGAAACGGCCCGATGGGATCCGCGCCTTCCTCCGGGCGTTCCGGTCGTCCGACCTCGACGTGGACGCGCTGGCGCGGTTCGACCGGCCCGTCTACTTCGCGCTCGGCGGGCTCAGCAACCCCGACCAGTTCGGCGAGATCGCCGTACGCCTCGCCGGGGTGTTCGCGGACTTCCGGCTGGAGGTGTTCGACGCGCGCCATCACTTCGATCCGCCGCATCGCGTCGAACCCGAACGCCTGGCGGAATCGCTGCGCGAGCTCTGGCGGGACGCGGAACTTGCCTGACGCTGTTCGTCCATCCGCTGTGGGGATGTCCTGTTTCCGTCGGGCCGTCGGCCGGACCGGGATCACGTCCCGCCGCCGAGGCGGCGTTCCTCCTCGCGGATCCACGGCGTCTTGGCGTCCGCATACGCCAGGGTGTCGTCGGGGTGCAGGGCCGCCACGCGGCGCTTCTCCGCCTCGTACCGCGCGCGGAGGTCCGGGTCGGCGCGGAGCGCGTCGCGAAACGCCATGTGGCGGCGTTCCCAGTCGCTCCCGGCCTCGCACACGTGGAGGTTCACGCGGCGGATCCCCTCGTCGTCGGTGAGA
>DATLUW010000241.1:0-6076 GCA_035577825.1 Actinomycetota bacterium
GAAGACGGCCGGAACGCTCGACGCCGACAAGGTGGCCGCCGCCATCAACGCCCAGCAGAACGTCACGCTGCCGGGCGCGACGCTCACCAAGTGGAACGACCGCCACACCCAGCGGACCCTCGTCATCATCGGGTTCGACGACCAGGGCAACTTCATCCAGGTCAAGCCCCCGTTCGATCCGGAGACAGCGAGCTGAGTGGAGCCGCGGACGTCGGGAGGACGAACGGAGGCCCGGCTGCAGGTCCGGGAGCTCAGCAAGAACTTCGGGGGAGTTCGCGCGCTCCGGACCGTCACGCTCGACGTGGGGCCGGGCGAGACCCTGGGGCTCATCGGGCCGAACGGCTCGGGGAAGACCACGCTGGTCAACTGCGTCTCGGGCGTGCTGACGCCGAGCGGCGGCACCGTCGTCTTCGAGGGCCGTGACGTCACCAAGTGGACCCGGGCCCGCCGGGCCCGGGCCGGGCTCGCCCGGACCTACCAGAGCCTCCGTCTGTTCAAGGGCCTGACCGTCGCGGAGAACGTCGAGGCGGGGCTGGTCCGGACGTCGGACGACCGGGCCTCCGAGCGACAGGCCCGCGTCCGGGACATCCTCGACGCACACGGCCTCGGAGAGCTGTCGGGCGCCCCGGTGGCGGACCTGTCCTACGGGCTGCAGCGCCGGGTCGAGATCGCCCGGACGCTCGTGGCGAACCCCAGCGTGCTGCTGCTGGACGAGCCCGCCGCCGGGCTGGCGGACGAGGAGACCGCCGGCCTGCGCGACCTGCTGGTCGAGACCAGGACCCGGCTCGGGCTGAGCATCCTGATCATCGACCACGACGTCTCGTTCATCATGGAGATCAGCGACCGGGTGACCGTGCTCGACGACGGGCGGGTGCTGTTCTCGGGCTCACCGCAGGAGGTCGCCCAGGACCCGGGCGTGATCACCGCCTATCTCGGCACACCGCCGGCGGACGCTGCCCATGCTTGACGTCGACTCCCTCGTCACGGGCTACGGGAAGGCCCGGGCGGTGAACGGCGTGTCGCTCAGCGTGGCGCGTGGATCGGTGTTCGCGGTCATCGGTCCCAACGGGGCCGGCAAGACCACCCTGATGCGCGCCATCTGCGGCGACCTGCCGCTGTGGTCGGGCGACATCCTGCTGGACGGCGAATCCCAGAAGGGCCTGGGGAGCGACGAGCGGGCCATGCGCGGCATCACGCTGTGCCCGGAGGGCCGGCGGATCCTCTCCACGCTCTCGGTCGAGGAGAACCTCCGCATCGGCGCCACGCCGCTCGCCCGCCGCCAGCCGCGCTCGCAGCGCAAGCGAACCGTCTCCGAAGGCCTGGAGCGCGCGTACGAGCGCTTCCCCGTCCTCCGCGAGCGCCGGCACGCGCTCGGCGGCGCGCTGTCGGGCGGGCAGCAGCAGATGCTCGCCATCGCCCGCTCGCTCATGTCGAGCCCCACGCTGCTGCTCCTGGACGAGCCCTCCCTCGGGCTCGCCCCGCTCATCATCGAGGAGGTCTACCGCTTCCTGGCGACCCTTCGCGAAGAGGGGTTGACGCTCGTGCTGGTCGAGGAGTCCGCCGCGCGGGCGCTCCAGTTCGCCGACCACGCCCTGGTCATGAAGAACGGCCGGACGCTGCTGGAGGGGTCCGCCGAGGAGGTTCGCGTCAACCCGCGGCTGGCGGAGGCGTTCCTCGGCGAGATCTCGGAGGCCTCGCTGTGACGACGTTCCTCCAGCACGTGTTCGACGCGCTCTCCGCGGGATCGACGTACGTGCTCCTCGCGCTCGGGATCACGCTGCTGTTCGGCGTCATGGGGCTCGTGAACTTCGCGTACGGCGACCTGATCGTCTGGAGCGGCTATCTCATGTCGCTCCTCGCCGGCTGGCACGTGAACGTCGTCGTCGGGATCGTCGCGGTCGTCGCGCTCGCCACCGCGCTCTCCGTGGGCATGGGTGAGACCGCGTTCCGGCCGTTCCGGAAGGCGCCGCCGCTCACGCTGCTGCTGACGTCGATCGGCGTCTCGTTGATCCTGCAGGCGGCCGTCCGGATCATCTTCGGCGAGGGATTCCGTCCGGTCCCGACGCCCGCCTTCCTCGGCAACACCGTGATCATCGGCGGGGTTCGCCTGTCGGTGCTGGAGCTGGTGTCCCTCGCCACCGCGGCCGTGGTGGTGGTGGGGCTGTACGCGCTCCTCCAGCGCACGACCATCGGGCTGCAGATGCGGGCCTACGCCGAGGACTCGGACGTCGCCCGGATGATGGGGGTCCGGACGGCACGCATCCTCACCGCGGCGTTCGCCCTGAGCGGGGTGATCGCCGGCATCGTCGCCATGCTGTGGTTCGCGAAGATCGGGACGGTCCAGCCGAGCGGGGACCTCAACCCGACGATCAAGGCGTTCATCGCCATCGTGATCGGGGGGCTCGGCTCGGTCCGGGGGGCGGTGATCGGCGGGCTGCTGCTGGGCGTGTTCGAGACCGCCCTCGACGCGTACCTGTCGCCGGGGCTGCTCCCGTACGTCGAGGCGTTCGCGTTCCTGCTCGTCATCCTGGTGCTCCTCGCCAGGCCGCAGGGCGTGGCGGGCAAGACCGTCGAGGTGTCGCGATGATGGCGTTCCGGTGGACCCGCGAACGGGGCCTGGAGCGCCGGGGCACGCTGGGCGCGGTCGTCGCGGTCACGGCGGTCGCCGGCCTCGTGGCGGGCGTGGTCGCGATCTACCTCGCCCTGTCGGGCGGGACGAACTACGACCTGCTCATCACGTTCGGCGTGAACGCGGTCCTCGTGGTCGGGTTGCAGGTCCTGGTCGGCAACACGGGGATCATGTCGTTCGGCCAGATGGCGTTCGTCGCCCTGGGGGCCTACACCGCCGGCCTCCTCTCGACGCCGGCGGCGATCAAGGCGAGCGAGCTCCCGAACCTTCCGGCGATCCTGCGCGACCACACGCTGCCGATCGTTCCGGCGATCGTGTGCGCGGGACTGGTGGCCGCGATCGCCGGCCTGCTCATCGGGCCGATCCTGATGCGCCTCACCGGGATCGCCGCGGGCATCACGACATTCGCGTTCCTGGTCATCACGAACGACTTCCTCCGGCACGCCAAGGACTTCACGCGGGGGAACGAGACGTTCTTCGGCGTCCCGCAGTCGGCGAACCTGCCGGTGGTGTTCGGGTCGCTGATCGCCGTCGTGGCGATCGCGTCGGTGATCAAGTGGAGCCGGCTGGGGTTGCAGGCGCGGTCCGCGCGGGAGGATCCGCTCGCCGCGGAGACCGCGGGCATCAAGCTCGTCTCCTCGCGCGTGTGGCCCTGGGTCGGTTCGGCGTTCATCTCCGGCGTCGGCGGCGCGCTGCTCGCCTATCAGCTCACCGCCTTCTCGCCGAACTCCTTCTACCTGACCCAGACGATCCCCATCGTGATCATGGTGGTCCTGGGCGGCGCCTACAGCGTGACCGGCGCCGTCGTGGGCGCCACGCTGCTGACTGCATGGCAGGAGTTCGTACGCAACGTCGAGAACGGGCACATCGGGCCGATCCACATCCCCTCGATCAACGGCATCGCCGAGCTGTCCCTCGGCGTCGGGCTCATTCTGATGCTGCTGGTCCGGCCGGAGGGCGTGATGGGCTCGTGGGAACCGCAGCTCCTCGCGCGCCGGCGGGGGCGCCGGACGCAGCCACCCGTCGATCCCGCGGCCGACGAGTCCGCCGAAACGGGCACGGACACGGCGCGCGCGGAGACGGAAGCGGACGCGAACGCGGATGCTCCGCCGGGAGCTCCGATCGAGGAGGGGAATCGGCCATGACCGGTCACTACGAGGAACGCGGGTCCGGCCCTGCCATCGTGTTCATGCACGGGGCCGTCATGGACCGGACGATGTTCGACGTGCAGCTCGCGGGCCTGTCCGACGAGTTCCGTGTGATCGCCGTGAATCACCGGGCCCGGACCGAGCGGTGGCGGGGCCCGTACGACCTGTGGGACCTCGCGGACGATCTCCACGCATTCCTGGACGAGATCGGGGTCGAGCGTGCCGTCGTCGCCGGCATGTCGATGGGCGGCTACGTCGCCCTGCGGTTCGCGCTTCGCTACCCGGAGCGAACGCGGGGGATCGTGATGATCGCGAGCACCGCGCTCCCCAACACGCCGGACGAACAGGTGGAGTTCGCGAAGGAGTTCGACAAGGTGGCCGAGGCCCCAACCATCCCACGCGACTGGGCCGAGTGGGTGGCATCGGTGGTGTTCGGTGCGACGACCGCCCGCTCCCACCCGGACGTCGTCGAGTCCTGGACCGAGCACTGGATGGCGTACTCGGGACCCTCCCTCGTCGCGGAGGCGAACTGCTGGCTGCCGCGCGAGGACCTCACGGACCGCCTGCCGGAGATCCCCGTCCCCGTCCTCGTCGTCCACGGCGTGGAGGATGTCGCGATCCCCATCGAACGGGCAACGGCGATGCTGGACCACCTCGCCGACGCACGGATGCTCGCGGTGGAGGGCGCGGGTCACACGGTGAACGTCGAGGCGGCCGCCGAGGTCAACGACGGCATCCGGTCGTTCCTCAACGCGATCGAGCGGACCGGGTCTCCGTCGTAGCGGCCGCGTCCACCGAGCCGTCGTCCGCGATGACGACGCCGTACCGGTCGGCGGCGGCCCCGCGACCGACGTAGCCCAGGCGGACGTCGCGGGCGACGCGTTCGGGGTCCCGTTCCAGCGGGTCGCCGTAGCCGCCCGCGCCGGAGAGCTGGAAGCTCACGACGTCGCCGTATGCGAGGTCGACCGAGGCCTTCCCCGGGATCACCCGTTCCGTCTCCCTGCCGGGGTTGACCACCGTGCGGCCGAGCGCGCCGGGCTGGCCGCCGGCGAGCCCGTACGGCGGGATGCGCTGGCGTTCGGACAGGTTGTTGAACTTCACCTCGTCGCCCAGGATCCGCACGTCGCGGCGGACCGCGCATCCCCCGCGGAACTCCCCGGCGCCGCCGGTGTCCGGCACGATCTCGAACCGCTCCACCACCGCGGGCTGGGTGATCTCGAGCGCCTCGGCGGGGATGTTCGACGCGTTGAACGGCGACGACATGGCCTCGACGCCGTCCTTTCCCGCCCGCGCTCCCGTCCCCCCGAACACGAGCTCGTAGGTCACGAATCGGCGAGCCCGGGCCGGGTCGACCCCGCCCCACGTGGGGTTCGCGAAGTGGGAGCACGCGGCGACCACGTCCTGCGGCACGGCCTGCGCGAGCGCGCCGATCACCACCTCGAAGATGCGGTGGCAGACGATCGCCCTCGGACCGCCGCCCGCCGGACGGCGTGGGTTGAGGAACGAGCCCTCCGGCGCCGTGATCGTCACCGGCCGCAGGGCGCCGGCGTTCATCGGGCCCGAGGGATCCGTCAGGCACTTCACCGCCATGTACGTGTACGACCGCGTGTAGTTGAAGTAGCTGTTGAGCCCGGATTCCGTCTGCGGATCCGTCCCGTCGAAGTCGATCAGCAGGTTGTCGCCGTCGACGGTCACGGTCGCGACCAGCTTGATCGGGTCGGTGTCCGGCCCGCAGTCGTCCATGAAGTCCTCGAACGAGTACACGCCGTCGGGGATCTCGGCGATCCGCCGGCGCACCCTGGCCTCGGCCTGGTCGAGGATGAGCTCGACGCATTCCTCGTAGGTCTCGAGCCCGTGCTGTTCCACGAGCTCGGCCATGCGCCGCTCCCCCACCCGCATCGAGTTCCGCTGGGCCCGGAGGTCGCCGCGGAGGTTCTCCGGCGTCCGGGAGTTCGAGGCGATCAGACGGATCACCTGTTCGATCTCACGGCCCTCCTCCACGATCTTGATCGGCGGGATGAAGATCCCCTCCTGGTGGTAGTCGAAGATCCCCTCGACCGCCTGGCTCCCGGGCCGCGCCCCGCCCACGTCCGTGTGGTGGACGATGTTCGTCGAGAACCCGATCAGATTCCCGTCCCAGAAGGCCGGCTGCGAGACGAAGAAGTCGGGGAAGTGCCCGGAACCGAGCGCCGGGTCGTTCAGCAGGATGACGTCGCCGGGATGCAGCGTCTCCGGGGGGTACGCCGACATCGCGTTGAGGATCGCGAAGTTCATCGCGCCGAGGTGGCCCGGGCTGTAC
>DATLUW010000242.1:0-12975 GCA_035577825.1 Actinomycetota bacterium
GCGGGAAGTGCACGCCGAGGAACATCCGCGACCACCCCACCAGCGCGGCGTAGGCGATCGCCCACGGCGCCAGGCGGCGTGGCAGGAACGGCAGCAGCGCGATCACGGTCGCGACCGCCACCGACGTGTGGCTCGACGGGAAGCTCGTCCCGTGCGCCGGGGACTGGCGCAGCACGGCGTCGGCCACCACCTCGTACGGCCGCGGCCGCTGCGCCACGGCCTTCGCCAGGTTCGCCAGGACGTACGCGACGGCCGCCGCCGTGGCGCCGGCCGCCAGGGGCACCCCGCTCCGATGACGGATCGTCACGTACACGCCCGCCGCGACGATGACGACGAACAGCCCGAGCGGCAGGAACAGCTTCGCGACCGGCGTGAGCAGGTCGGCGAGCCACCCCGGCACGTCGTTGAAGAAGAGAAAGATCCGCTCGTCGACCGAGTTCGGCCCGGTGTGCGCCAGCAGCGCCGCCAGCCCGAACACGACGGCGCCCATCCCCGCCACCAGCCACGCCGTGCGGGCGGGCGGGAGCCGCGGCGGGTGGTTCGGGTTCATCCTCCGGCTACGTCAGGCGTCATTGCCACGGCAGCTCCACCTCGGTCTCCGGAACCATCTCCAGCACGACCCCGACCAGGTATCCCTGCTCCCGGGCCGCGGCCCATTATGGGCCACGGGACCGGCCCGACCGGGGAGCGAAGCCGCTCCGCGAACCCGCTACGGAATGCCCTGCTTCACCTCGCACGCGGTCGCGGTGTCGGTGCCCGCGCCGCCGGTGCAGTGGTCGCGGTCCTGGCCGCCGTTGAGGGTGTCGTTCCCGGCGCCGCCGAGGAGGGTGTCGTCGCCGGTGCCGCCGAGCAGCGTGTCGTTCCCCGCGCCGCCGGCGAGGACGTCGTCGTCCGCCTGTCCGGACAGGGTGTCGTTCCCGGAGCCGCCGCACAGCGCGTCGCCGAACCCGCCGCCCTGCAGGATGTCGTTCCCGGCCAGGCCCAGGATCCCGTCCGGCCCGACCGTGGGACGCATGGTCGCGCTGTGGAACGTGTCGTCGCCCGCGGTCCCCACGCGGTCGACCAGCACCCCCTGACACGCCACCTTCTCGTAGGCGCCGATGTCGCACGTCCCGCCCATCGAACGAGGCGCGCCCCGCTCGTCGGTGAGGCCGCACCCCTCGCCCGCGTTCAGGGCGGGACTGTGTGCCCCGACCTCGAGCGTCTGCATGTCGAGGAGCGGACCGCCGTTGAAGTCCGGAGGCTCGAGCACCGGGTCGATCATGTTCGCGTCCGTCCCGACCTGGTCGCCGGTGTGGTGCGTGAACGGACAGCCCGTCCCGTCCCCGACCAGGTTGTGCCCCTGCGAGGCGAAGATGCCGCCGAACTCGTCCTCGCAGTCCGGGAACAGCCCGTCGCTCCCGCCGCCGGCCGACGGAGTGTTGTCCTGGTTGTCGGCGAGGATCGTGTTGTGCAGCGAGACCGAGGCCGGCGCCTGCGCGCTGGCGAGCGCCTCGATCCCGCCGCCGTCGTTGTCCGCGATGTTCCTGCTGATCGTGGAGTTGTTCAGGATGAACGCTGCGCCGTTGACGCGGATCCCGCCGCCGACCTTCGTGGCGTGGTTCCCCGTCAACGTGGAGTCCTCGATGTCCACCGTCACGGCCGAACCGAAGAACGATCCGTAGACGCCGGCGCCGTCGCCCGCGTGATTGTCCAGCAGCGTGGAGTCGATGATCGTGGTGCCGCCGTCGGCCATCACGCCGCCGCCCGCCACCGGTGACTTGTTGCCGACGATCGCCGATCGCTGGATGTTCGTGGTCCCGGTCGTGTCCGTGTAGACGCCGCCGCCGAACCCGTTGTCGGCCTCGTTGTCGGAGACGACCGTGCCGAACAGCAGCAGCGACCCCGCGTTGTAGATCCCGCCGCCCTGGCCGACCTGGTCCTGCGCGCCGCTGGGCGCGAGGCCGTTCTCGACGATGCCGCCGTTCATGGTCAGTCCGCCGCCGTTGTCGACGCGGATGTTCCCGCCGCGGTGGCGCTTGTCGACGTCCTCGGGCGCCACGCCGGCGTCCGCGCCGATCCCATCGAACGTCGGATGCGCCCCCGCGATCTCGAACACGCGGTCCTCGCCGTTGCCGTGGACGACGACCGGGGCGGTTCCCGTGTCCCGCATCGTGACGGCGTGCTCGATCAGCAGCTGGCCGCTCGCCAGGATGTAGTCGCCGGGCGGCATCTGGATCGTGTCGCCGTTCCCGGCGTCCAGGACGGCCTCGCGAAGCGAACAGTCGCCCGGGTTGCACGCGTCCGGCGTGGGGTCGTCGAACCGCGTGACGGTGAACAGCTGCCCGGCAGCGCGGGCCGGTGGCCCGCCGACGACCGCGCCCACGGCGCACATCACGATCACCACTCGCAGCATGCGCCGCACCGGCAGCCTCCTCGTCGTCATCGTCCGGAGCGTTCGCAACCGGGACGAACGGCCCGGTCCCGGTCGAACGGCGCGCCACTTTGCGCCGGGAGGTCGGAAACCGCAACAGCGAAGCCGGGAACCCCCGACGTCGACGCCGCGGTGATCGAACGGAGTCAGCCGAGCGGACCGGCCGTTCCGCTCAGTCGCCGTACTCCTCGTCCGTGACGTGCTCGGCCCAGGTCGCGCCGGTGCCGTCCGGGTCGACGTCGAACATCGCGACGTGCGCCATGAACCGGTCCGGCGCGGCGCCGTGCCAGTGGTGCTCGCCGGGCTCGAAGAACACCCGGTCGCCCGCGCGGATGGTCTCGACGTCGCCGCCGCGGCGCTGCACCCGGCCGACGCCGTCGACCACGAAGATCGTCTGGCCGTTCGGATGCGTGTGCCACGCCGTCCGCGCGCCGGGGGTGAACCGAACCATGGCCGCCGACAGCCGCGACCCCGCCGCCGGCGCCGCCATCGCGTCGATGTACACCGACCCGGTGAACCACTCCCCCGGCCCGACCGACGTCGCGCCCCCGCCTCTCGTGATCTCCATCCCGACCTCCCCACGTTCGCGTCTGGCTGGCACAGCGTGACGCAATTCGGTCGGGGGGTGGTGCCCGCCCTTCGACCGGACCGCTCAGCGCGAATATCCTTCGGGGAGGATGTGGCCGTCCCGATCGTGGCGCTCGCTGTCCTTGCGGCCTGCGGACTGCCGACCGTTCGCCAGAACCGGACCACGTCGAACCCGCGTTCCAGGGATGCCTGGACGGCCTCCAGGCGGCGCGAACGGCCGGCCCGCGAGCCGGGTAGCGTCACCGAGGTCGCATGAGCACGAACGAGGGACTGGAGCAGGGCGAACAGCGCGTCACGACGCTGGAGCTGTTCTTCGACCTGGTGTTCGTGTTCGCCATCACGCAGGTGTCGCTGTTCTTCTCGCACGACCCGACGTGGGGCGGGCTCCTCCGGGGGCTGATGGTGCTCGCGGCGCTGTGGTGGGCGTGGTCCGGGTTCGCCTGGCTGACGAACGCCCTCGATCCCGAGGAGGGGGCCATCCGGCTCGCCGTCCTCGCGGCGGTCGCTGCGCTGGCGATCGTCTCGCTCGCGGTGCCGCAGGCGTTCGGCGCCGACGGCGTGGTCTTCGGCGTGGCCTACCTCGTGGTCCGGGGCCTCCATGTGGCGCTGTTCGCCAGGGCCGGACGGCTCCGCGACGACGGGGAGTCCCGGCCGGCGGCCCGGGCGCTCGCCGTCACGATGGCCGCCCCCGTGCTGCTCGTGGTCGCCGGGTTCATCGACGGGCCCAGCCAACTGGCGCTGTGGGTCGTCGCGCTCGCGATCCTGTATCTCAGCCCCGTGGTCGGCCGCATGCGCGGGTTCCGCGTCTCGCCGGGGCACTTCGTCGAACGGTTCGGGCTGATCGTCATCATCGCGCTCGGCGAATCGATCGTGGCCATCGGCGCCGGCGCCGCGGGCCTCGAGCTCGACGCGGGCGTCATCGGCGCCGCGCTCCTCGGGGTCACGGTTTCCTCCTGCCTGTGGTGGTCCTACTTCGACTGGAGCACGTACGTGTCGCAGGCCCGGATGGTCGAGCTCACCGGTATCCCCCGCGCGATCTTCGCGAGGGACGCGTTCTCGTACCTGCACCTGCCGATGGTGGCGGGCATCGTGCTGTTCGCGTTCGGGCTGAAGACGGTGCTGCCGGACGTCACGGGCCATCTCCCGTGGGTGCCCGCGTTCGGGCTGGTGGGCGGGATCGCGCTGTACATGGCCGCGCACGTCGCGCTGCGGCTGCGGATCGGCGGCGGCTGGGGGCGGGGTCGTCCGGTCGCGGCGGCGGCGCTCGTCGTGCTGCTGCCGGTGGCGACGGTCGTGCCGGCCATCGCGGCGCTCGGCATGGTCGCGGCGGTCTGCGTGGCCCTGATCGTGTACGAGTTCCTTCGCCATCGGCAGGAGCGCGCCTGGATCCGCAGCCACCGGGGCGGCTTCACGATGGACGAGGCCCGCGAGCAGCTCGGCGCCCGGGACCGCGGTCGCGGCGTCGTGGAGGACGCGGCCGACGGGTGAGCCACACCCGGCCGGGGAACGGGTACGGAATCGATCGAGCGAACGATGGAGGCGCGATGCGAGCGGTCGTCTACTCGCGGTATGGGGATTCGTCGGTCCTCGATGAGGTCGAACGGCCGGTTCCCGAGCCCGGCGAGGGCGAGGTCCGGGTTCGCGTGGCCGTGTCGGGCGTGAACCCGACCGACTGGAAGGCGCGGGTCGGAGGGTACGGGCGCGAGCTCGCCGAGCCCACCGTGCCGAACCACGACGGCGCCGGTGTTGTCGATGCGGTCGGCAGCGGCGTGGAGGGCGTGCGCGTCGGCGACCGCGTCTGGATGACGCTGGCCGGTGACGGCCGGCCGGGGAGCGGCACCGCGCAGGAGTCCACGGTGGTGCCGGCCGGGCGCGTGTTCCCCCTTCCGGCTGGAGCGAGCTTCGAGCTCGGGGCGAGCGTGGGGATCCCGGGCGTGACGGCCCACCGGGCGCTGTCGGTGATCGAGGACGGACCGTCGCGGCTGGGGCCGGGCGCGCTCGACGGCCGGTCGATCCTCGTCGCGGGCGGCGCGGGCGCCGTCGGGAACGCGGCGATCCAGCTGGCGCGGTGGTCGGGGGCGACGGTGATCGCCACCGTGAGCGGCGAGGAGAAGGGCGCGCTGGCGGCGGCGGCCGGGGCCCACCACGTCGTGAACTACCGTGAGGGCGACCCCGCCGGCCGGATCCGCGGTCTGGCGCCGGACGGCATCGACCTGGTCGTCGAGGTAGCGCCCGCGGGCAACTCGGAGCTCGACCTCGCCGTCCTCCGTCAGGCCGGGACCGTCTCGATCTACGCGAGCGAACCCGGCCGTCCGTTCACCGTGGACGTTCCCCGGGGCATGCGGCAGAACGTCCGGTACCAGTTCGTGCTGCTGTACACGATGGGTTGGGACCGCATCGGGGCCGCGGCCGAGGACCTCAACCGGGCCGTCGAGGACGGGGCCTACCGGGTCGGCGACGACGCCGGGCTCCCGCTCCACCGGTTCCCGCTCGAGGAGACCGGGGCCGCGCACGACGCCGTGGAGAACGGCGCCGTCGGCAAGGTCCTGGTCACGCTCGCGGCGGACGAGTAGCGCTCGCCGGGCTCAGAGCTCGATGCCGGACGTCGCGTGCGGCACGTATGGCTCCTCGAGCCGGGCCACCTCGTCGTCGCTCAGTTCCAAGTGTTCGGCCGCGAGGGCGTCGTCGACGTGCGCGGTCTTCGTCGCCCCGACGATCGGCGCCGTCACCGCGGGCTTGTGCAACAGCCATGCGAGCGCGACCTGCGCGGTCGCGACGCCCCGCTCGGCCGCGACCTGCGCGGTTCGATCGATCACCGCGAAGTCGACGTCCGGCGTGTACAGGCTGTCGCCGAAGGGATCGGTCCGCGAGCGGGTCGTCAGGCGTTCGCCCTCCGATGTCCGGGTGCCGGCCAGAAGGCCGCGCGCGAGCGGGCTCCACGGCAGCACCCCGATGCCCTGGTCGACGCACTGCGGGATCATCTCCCGCTCCTCCTCGCGGTAGATCAGGTTGTAGTGGTTCTGCATCGAGACGAACGGCGTCGCCGCCACACGCTGCGCCTTGGCGAACTGCCACGCGTACATGCTGCTCGCGCCGATGTACCGCGCCTTGCCCGCCTTCACGACGTCGTGCAGCGCCTCCATCGTCTCCTCGATCGGCGTGAGCGGGTCCCACCGGTGGATCTGGTACAGGTCGACGTATTCGTGGCCGAGGCGCTCGAGCGACGCGTCGATCGACGCGAGGACGTGCTTGCGGGAGAGCCCCCGGCCGTTCTCCCCGGGCATGGTTCGCCCGTTGACCTTCGTCGCGAGGACGTACTCCTCCCGCATCCCGAACAGCTTCGGCAGCAGGTGGCCGGTGACGACCTCGCTCTGCCCGCCGTTGTAGACGTCCGCGGTGTCGAAGAAGGTGATTCCGCCCTCCACCGCGGACCGCACGATCGGTTCGGCTTCGGCCTCGTCGAGCGCCCACTCGCGGCTCTCGTGCTTCCCGAAGCTCATCATCCCGAGGCAGACCCGCGACACGCGCAGGCCCGTGGTGCCGAGATTCACGTACTCCATCGCTTCCTCCCGTTGGCGGTTTTGCCCGTGCAAGGGTTCCCGTTCATCATCCCCGTGAACGGCCACCTGGCGCGACACGCCTCTGCCGGGAGTTCGTCAGACTCGTCCGGAACCACGCACGGGAGGAGGCAGCCATGAGCGAAGCCGAGGGTCAGGCCACAGCACCGAAGGTCGACTTCAAGCTGGAGGTGGTCGTCATCCCCGTGTCGGACGTGGACCGCTCGAAGGCGTTCTACGGCGGGTTGGGGTGGAGCCTCGAGGGCGACTTCGGGCCGTTCGACAACGGTTTCCGGATCGTTCAGCTCACGCCGCCGGGTTCGGGGTGCTCGATCCAGTTCGGCACGAACATGACCTCGGCCGAGCCGGGCTCCGCCCGTGGCCTCTACCTCGTGGTGTCCGACATCGAAGCGGCCCGCGCCGAGCTGGTCGCGCGCGGTGTCGACGTCAGCGAGGTCTTCCACCCGGGGGCGCCGGGAGCGCAGTTCCAGCCGGACCCGGCGGGCGGTCGCGTCGCCGGCGCGGACGAGCAGGCCAGCTACCGGACGTTCGCCACGTTCGCCGACCCGGACGGCAACGGCTGGCTCCTGCAGGAGGTCACGACGCGGCTGCCCGGCCGCGTCGCCGGCGAAGCCGCGTACTCGTCGGCGCCCGACCTGGCGCAGGCGCTTCGCCGGGCTGCCGCCGCGCACGGCGTGCACGAGAAGGACGTGCTGGGCGGCGTCTACGACGACAACTGGCCGGACTGGTATGCGCTCTACATGGTCGCCGAGGCAACCGGGGCCGAACTGCCACGGTGAGTGCTCTCCGCTCCGGCGCAAGGACGCCGGAGCGGCTTCCGTCACCCACCGAACGAGGGTCCGGTGACCCGGACCCTCGCCCTCTCGCCGGGTTTGGCGTGCGCTAGTCCATCTGGCCGTAGTCGCCAGCGCCCTGAGAACCCGAGTCCGGCCTGTCCGCGATCGCGCATTCCGTGGTCAGCACGAGCGCCGCGATGGAGGCCGCGTTCTGCAGCGCCGACCGGGTGACCTTGGCAGGATCGATGATCCCCGCCTTCCTGAGGTCGCCCCACTCGCCGGTCGCCGCGTTGAAGCCCGACGCGTCCGACTCGCCGCGGATGCGTTCGACCACGACGGCCCCCTCGAACCCGGCGTTGGCCGCGATCAGCCTGGCCGGCTCGTGCAGCGACCGCCGAACGATCGACGCACCCGTCGCCGCGTCTCCTGTGAGGCCGAGCGCGTCGACGTCGATCGCGTCCTCGGCCCGGATCAGGGCAACGCCCCCGCCGGGCACTGTGCCCTCCTCGATGGCCGCGCGGGTCGCGGAGACGGCGTCCTCGATGCGGTGCTTCTTCTCCTTGAGCTCGACCTCGGTCGCGGCGCCGACCTTGATCAGCGCCACCCCGCCGGCGAGCTTGGCCAGACGTTCCTGGAGCTTCTCGCGGTCGTAGTCGGAGTCCGTCTTGTCGATCTCCGCCTTGATCTGCGCGATGCGGCCCTTGATCCGCTCCGGCTCGCCCTGCCCCTCGACGATCGTGGTGTCGTCCTTGGTGACGACGACCCTTCGCGCCGAGCCGAGCAGGTCGAGCGTGGTGTTCTCGAGCTTCAGGCCGACCTCGTCGGAGATGACCTGACCTCCGGTGAGGATCGCCATGTCCTCGAGCATCGCCTTGCGGCGGTCGCCGAACCCCGGAGCCTTCACCGCGACGGCGGTGAACGTGCCGCGGAGCTTGTTGACCACGAGCGTGGCGAGCGCTTCGCCCTCCACGTCCTCGGCGACGATCAGGAGCGGCTTGCCGCCTTCGACCAGCTTCTCGAGGAGCGGCAGTAGGTCCTGGATCCTCGAGATCTTCCTGCCGGCCAGCAGGATGTACGGATCGTCGAGGCGCGCCTCCATGGCCTCCGGATCGGTGGCGAAGTACGGCGAGATGTAGCCCTTGTCGAACTGCATCCCTTCCACGAACTCCAGCTCGATGCCGAAGGTCTGGGACTCCTCCACCGTGATGACGCCGTCCTTGCCGACCCGATCGAAGGCGTCGGCGATCGAGCCGCCGATCGAGGCGTCGCCGGCCGACAGGCCGGCCACGTGGGCGATGTCGTCGCGGCCCTCGACGTCGTGGGCCTGCTTCCCGAGGTGCTCAACCGCCGCCTCCACGGCCCGCTCGATGCCGCTCCGCAGCGCCATGGGGTTGGCGCCGGCGGCGACGTTGCGCATCCCGTTGTGGACCATGGCCCGCGCGAGCACCGTCGCCGTCGTGGTGCCGTCCCCGGCCACGTCGTTCGTCTTGGTGGCGACCTCCTTGGCGAGCTGGGCGCCCATGTTCTCGAAGGGGTCGTCCAGCTCGATCTCCTTCGCGATCGTCACGCCGTCGTTGGTGATGGTGGGGGAACCCCACTTCTTGTCGAGCACCACGTTCCGGCCCTTCGGGCCGAGCGTGACGGAGACGACGTCGGCCAGCTTGCCCACGCCGGCCTCGAGGGCCCGTCTGGCGTCCTCGTCGAACTTCAACACCTTCGCGGTCATGATGCCTTCCTCGCTGAGCCGATGACGGCGAGGACGTCGCGGGCGGACAGGATCAGGTACTCATCGCCGCCCACCTTGACCTCGGTCCCGCCGTACTTGGAGTAGATGACGGTGTCCCCGACCTGGACGTCGATCGGGACGCGATGCCCGTCCTCGAACCGTCCCGGGCCGACCGCCATGACCTCGCCCTCCTGGGGCTTCTCCTTGGCGGTGTCCGGGATCACGATGCCCGAGACCGTGGTCTGTTCCTCCTCGCTGGGGCGAACCGCGACGCGGTCTTCCAGCGGGGTCAGTCCGAACGTCTTTCCCATGGGTCGTCCTTCCTTGGTGTCACGTGCACAACGGTCGGCGATCGGCCGGCTACTTGCCGGTGGACCGCAGGATCCGATCGAGCGGCCCCCACTGCGAGCTCTCGGGTGGTTCCCCCTCCGGTCCCTGGAACCGCAGTGGTTCGGTCGTCCCGAGGAGGTCGAGCACGATCGCGCCGCCGTCCCGCGAGAGCCATCCCGTGAGTCGCGTGCTGCGAACCGGCGCATGGATCAGTGCCATGTCGAATCCCTTCTGGTTTCGAGAACAACGTCGACGAGCCTCGTGCGGCCGAATCGCGGACCGAACGCGAACGGAAACGCGTCGGGAGCACCATCCGAGCCGAAGACCGCGTCCTTGACCACGACCCGACCGCACGAGGAACAGAGCGCCGCATCGTGCTCGATGCCGGCCCCGCACGAAGCGCAGGATGCTCCCGAGTCGGCGGCCGGCATCTCGAGTGGTCTCCGCCCCGCCGAAAGGTCGCCGGCGATCTCCATCTGGATCGCGCCCGCGTGCTGCTCCATCTCGACCGTGCCGACCATCTCGTCCTCGCTTCCTTCCAGCCTTCCGGGGGCGTGGTCGCCCTCGGAAATCCCCTGGCCGTCTCGGGTCAGGTTGCCTGCCCCTGCAGCCTTCGGTACTCCTTGGCGAGGCGCTCGCCTTCCCGCGTCAACCGAATGGCGTCGGTGTCCCTGGGCCGCTGCCCGGCAGGAGCCCTCCGGTAGAGAATGGCGCCGCTGTCCCTGGCACCGAAGAGGTTCGCCGTCGATCGAACCTTGGGGCCCAAGGTGTGTCGGCGAATCTCTCGTGACTGTCCGAGCGTCAACTGCCCATGACCATCCTCGAGCGCCTTCAGGTGGAGATGGGCGATCCTCCCGAGCTTCGCCACCCGGGGGGACATGACCATGCTGCCGACGGGTTCGCCCTTGCTGCTCTTCTCGAGGATCGCCAATCCCTGACGGATGAGCGCGAGCCCGTGCTCGAACTTCGCCTCCACAGCCGCCTCCTCTCGTCGGTGCTCGTAACTACACGTAAGTGTACGAGCTTTTACGTTCGAGCGGCTCCGGCGCGCTCGCGAGTGGAGACGTCCGCCATCGACGCGTCAGGTGGGGGTCGGGTGTCTCGAGGACGAAGCGATCAGAATCCGACTGCGGACGGAATTGCGTCGCGTGCGGCCCGCTTCTCCTCGAACCGCCGGGCCGTGGCGTCGACCGCTCCGACGAAGGCCCGGATCTCGTCGCGCGCCAGCTTCGCCTCGTCGCTCAATCCCTCGAGCTCGTCGAGCCGCCAATGCCGGTACAGGACCGGGACCAGGACCTGGTCGTGGTGGACGCGCAGGTCATAGATGCCCGCCTTGGCGATCGTGACGGCCTTCTGTCGGAACCCGGGGATCTCGAGTCCCGGCATCTGGAACCCGAGCACCTGCCGGTGCATAGCAAGCACCATGGCCGAGGGGTTCATCTCGACGGCGGCCGAGGCGACACCCCGATAGAAGAGGTAGTGCAGGTTCTCGTCAACGGCGATGCGGGCCGTGAGCTTCTCGATCAACGGGTCCTGCGTGAACCTGCCGGTGTTGCGGTGCGAGATCCTCGTCGCGAGCTCCTGGAGCGTCGTGTACACCAGGCCCTCGAGCGGGCTCATCTCATCGAAGTAGTACCCCCGGCTGACCTGATCCATCCGACCCCGCTCGAGCGCGACCGGGTCGATCCCGCGGGTGACCGTGAGGTACTCGCGCAGCACGATCGAGTGGCGCCCCTCCTCGGCCGTCCACCGCCGGATCCACTCCGCCCAGGGGCCGTCGCCCCCGAACGTCTCCCAGATGGCCAGGTGGTAGTAGGGCAGGTTGTCCTCGGTGAGGAGATTGACCTCCAGCGCCGTCTGCGCCACCCCGTCGAGCCGGCTATCCGACTCGACCCACGGTTCCTGGACAAAATTCCGGCCCTCCTCGTAGGGGACGAACTCGTGGGGGAACCACTCGGTCGCGGCCTCGAGATGCCGGTGCATCGACGATTCGACGACCGGCTGGAGTTCGGTGAGCAGATCGGGAGTTGGGATGTTCTTCATCGGATCGTTCCTCCTGTGCGGACATTGAACTGGGAGCAGCGAGAGGAGATGGCCGGTGGCCGGGGAAGTTCGAGCGTCACCCGACACCTCCCCCGCTGCTCCGGCGGCGTCGGAACCCGCCCGTTGGGTTGCACTCGTTGATGAGGCGGAACCGGGCTTCATCCGTGGCGACCCCCAAGGGCTGGTCGCCAGACGAATCAGTGGCCGGTGGCGCCGAACCGCGCACGGAACCAGCGGCGACTGGGGCGCGGACTCCGCTCTCCATGCCATTTCCGGTCTGCAGCCGTCATGCAGCTGCTCGGTTCGGCGACCAGGGAATGGGGTCGAGGGGTTGCCTGGCAGTTCGCTAGGCCAGACTTGGACCATACGCGCACCTCGTTCCCCCGTCAATGCTCGAAGCGCCCGCAGCGCACGGCGGCGAGGCGGATCGAACGACTCGACGCCCTTCGCCGGGAGCTCGGATCGGCCGAGGCGGAGGCGCTCATCTGGGCGCTCGGGAACCCGGACGTCTACCGGTTCCTGTCCATCGACCTGGGATGGACGGCCAGGGCGTACCGCGTCTGGATCGAGCGGTCGTTGCGATCCGGGCTCCTCCGTCAGATGGATGGTCCGTAGCGTTCGGGCCGCGGCCCTCGGGGGTCAGGTCGCCATGAGGCTCGTCAGATCCGGCGTCGTGATGGGGTCGTCCTCCACGATCCTGCCGTCGGCGAGACCGTAGTAGGTGAGGCCTCGGGCAGCGATCACGTTCCCGTTCGGGTCCGTGATCTCGAACGAGAACCGAGCGACCACCGCGTCTTTCTCGGCGATGAGATCCTCGATGTCGAAACGCCGGTTGGAGAAGACCGGCGAGTCGGCGATGAACGCCTTGAAGGCGTCGCGGTCCGCATCCATCGCGCGGTTCCGATAGTTCGGAGCCAGGACCTCGTCGGCCACGTCGACATTGCCGCCGACCAACACTTCCGTGATGAACCGGCGAACGACGGCCTTGTTCGCGTCTGTAGACATCGTGCACTCCCTTCTGTCGTGGGCGGGCGAGGACCACAACCGGCCTTCGCCCGCCTCGAGGGCTGTCCTTCCGTGGAACAGGCGGGACTACTTGACGGCCCCCTCCAGTGCCGTCGAACCGTTGTCCGCCAAGGAGGCAACGGGCATCGCCAGCAGCGGCGAGGACGGCCGGAACCCCTTGACGACGAGATAGATGCCGAGCGACAACTCCCAGAGGAATTCCGGGATCGTCGCGATGGCCTGCGCCGAGCCCCCCGGCTCGATGACGTCGAACAGCACGAGGGTCCCCGACAGGATGATCAACGGACCTCCGATCAGCCCCAGCCAGGTCATGCGGCGTGGCACCAGGCCCGAGCGGTACATCAGGTAGCCCAGGATCAGTCCGTTCCCGATGCCGACCACGAAGCCGGGCCCGAGGAG
The DNA here is from genome assembly GCA_035577825.1 of Actinomycetota bacterium. Lineage (GTDB taxonomy): Bacteria > Actinomycetota > UBA4738 > UBA4738 > JACQTL01 > DATBHM01. The sequence goes on from DATLUW010000242.1 coordinate 12,880, forward strand.
GAAAGTCCAGTCGTGGACCGCGACGAGCGACCGGCCGGCGATGACGAGCGAGGCTCCACCGGCGGCCCCAACGTCCTGCCGCAACGTCACGACCGC
>DATLUW010000243.1:0-3717 GCA_035577825.1 Actinomycetota bacterium
AGCTCGAGGCGCCCCACACGGCAGTCCATGCGCTGGCGGCGCTCGACGAACGCCAGTCGACTCTCATGGACGCTGTTCGCGGGCTTCCGGACGATGCGGACCTCGACACCGAACGAATGACGAACTGGGGTGAACCATGGCCGACCTGGCGGATCCTGTGGACGATGGTCCACCACGACCTGTGGCACGGCGGCGAGATCGGCGCCCTCATGGACCTCCACCGGGTCGTCCACGAGGACACTTGATGTCGAGCGTGTAGCGGAGTGCGTCGTTCAGGCGTCGCAGCTTGATATCCCCAAGGCGACCGACCGGTCGCGCGTCGAACTCGCCTCGGTGGACCGACATCAGCCAATCGCACTTGGCGGCCGACGCGTTCCGGAGGCCTTCTGCCGGACCGACCGGCACCTCCGATTCGAGTCCGCGGACGTTGGTGGAGATCGGCGCAACGACGATGTTGCTCACCCGTCGGAGCGACTCGTCACGCAGCACGACGAGTACCGGTCGACGGCCCCAGCCAAGCCCCAACTCGGCCCAGTAGAGCTCACCCCGTCTCATCGGCCTTGGCGATCACGGCGATCCCATCCGGCCCCGGCACGAGCTTCTCGCCTCTGCGCGCCATCGCCGCGTACTCGTCGTCCCACTCCCATCCGGCTGGGTGCTCGCGATAGCTCTCCGCGTACCGGCGGTCGGCCTCGCGTTCCCACGACCGACCGAGATAGTCGCGAACCGCTCGTCTGATCGCTTCCGACCGACTGATGCCGTCGGCTGCCACGTCCGCGTCCAGTTCTCGAACCAGCTCGTCTTCCAATTGAACGATCACCTGTTTCCTCGCCACGCGCCGAACCGTAGCATATGAAACATCCAATGGTCCCCCTCGTGTGGCCGAGTCGCCTGCCCCGCCAGGTCGAATCGAAGCACGAGGCACCGACACGCACGGGGAGTGGTGAATCCGACCCCGTTGATAGACTTTCTGCACGACCCCGCAGACGGCGCTGATCAGCGGCGACGGCGCGGGACCGCACGTCGACGAGGAGTGCTCACATTGACGGACATCGCCACTCGCAACGGGTTCGAACGGGCCACGCTGCCCGCCTCGACCGGCTTCCTCGCCGGCGTTCGGGAGCGGGCGTTCGAGGAGTTCGTCACGCTGCCGGTCCCCGCCCAGGAGACCGAGGAGTGGCGGTACACCGACCTGTCCGGCCTGGATCTCGGCGCCTACGCCCCGTTTGCCCCCGGCGGGCGGCGGGCGGCGACGCTCGACGACGTGCCCGGCGAGATCCTGGCCGCCGCGGGCGACATCGGCGACCGGGCCGGGTTCCTCCTGCAGCGGAACTCCGAGACGGTGATCGCACACCTCGATCCCGCGGTCCACGACGGCGTGCACTTCGAGTCGATCGACGACGCGATCGCCGACCACCCGGAGCTGGTCGAGGGGCGGCTCCATTCGCTGGTCCCGACCGAGCGGACGAAGTTCACCGCGCTGCACGGTGCGTTCCGGACCGGCGGATCGTTCGTCTACGTCCCGGACGGGGTTCGGGTCGACCTGCCGATCCAGGCGCTGACCTATCTCGACGCGGACGGCGCGGCGGTCTTCCCGCACACGCTGATCGTGGTGGGCGCGCAGGCCGAGGTGACGTTCATCGACCGCTACCTCTCGCCCGACCTGACCGACGCGCTGTCCGACGCCGTGGTCGAGATCGACTGCGGCCCGGCGTCGAAGGTTCGCTACGTCTCGCTGCAGGAGTGGGGCTCGGGCGTGACCCACCTCAGCGTGCAGCGCGCCCGACTCGCGAAGGATGCGGAGTTCCACTCGCTCAGCGTGGCGTTCGGCGCGGATCTGTCCCGCAACGAGTTCGAATCCGTGCTCGCGGAGCCGGGCGCGTCGAGCGAGATGCTCGGCCTGTACTTCGCCGACGGTGAACAGCACTTCGACCACCGGACGCTGCAGGACCACGAGGCCGGGAATGGCCGGAGCGACCTGCTCTACAAGGGCGCGCTCAAGGGCCACTCCCGGGCGATCTACTCCGGCTGGGTGCACATTCGGCCGCACGCCACCAACAGCAACGCGTTCCAGACCAACCGCAACGTGGTGCTCAGCGAGCACGCCAAGGCCGACGCCATCCCCAACCTCGAGATCGAGAACAACGAGGTCCGGTGCGGCCACGCGGCGAGCGTCGGCCCGGTCGACGAGGAGGCGCTGTTCTACCTGGAGTCGCGCGGCATCCCGCGCAAGGAGGCCGAACGGCTGATCGTGTTCGGTTTCTTCCAGGAGGTGCTGGACCGGATCGACATCGCCGAGGTCCGAGCCGGCATCGAGCAGGCCATCGAACGCGAGCTGGAGCGGGACTGACCATGGCCCAGGTCAAGATCGCGACCGCCGAGCAGATCCCCGAGGGCGAGGCCCGGCGATTCAGCTACGACTCGACCGAGGTCGCCGTGGCGAACCTCGGCGGGGGGGAGTTCCGGGCACTGGACGCGATCTGCTCGCACGCCCTGTCCTACCTGGACGAGGGCGAGGTGGACCCGGACATGGAGACCATCGAGTGCGCGAAGCACGGTTCGACGTTCGACCTGAACACCGGCCGGCCGCGGACGCTCCCGGCGACCCAGCCGGTGCGGGCGTACGAGGTGACGGTCGACGGCGACGACATCCTGATCGAGGTGAACGACTGACATGACCGATCTACAAGAAGCTCCTCCGCTGACTGCAGAACTCGAGATCCGCGACCTCCACGCAACCGTCGAGGGCAAGGAGATCCTCAAGGGCATCGACCTCACGGTCCGCCAGGGCGAGACCCACGCCCTGATGGGACCGAACGGCAGCGGGAAATCCACCCTCGCGAACGTGCTGATGGGCCGCCCCGGCTATGTGGTGACCGGCGGCGAGGTCCGGTTCAAGGGCGAGGACATCCTCGGCCTGACGCCCGACCAGCGCGCCGCGCGGGGGCTGTTCCTCGCGATGCAGTACCCGGTCGAGGTGCCCGGCGTGAGCGTCGTGAACTTCCTGCGGACCGCGTACAAGGCGGTGAAGGGCGAGGACATCTCCGCGCTCGGGTTCCGCAAGCACATGAAGGAGAAGATGGAGCTCCTCGGCGTCGAGGACGAGATGGTCCGGCGCTACGTCAACCAGGGCTTCTCCGGCGGCGAGAAGAAGAAGAACGAGATCCTCCAGCTCGCCGTCCTCGAGCCCGACATCGCGATCCTCGACGAGACGGACTCCGGGCTCGACATCGACTCGCTGAAGTCGGTCGCGACGGGCGTGGAGAAGCTGATCGGGCCCTCGCTCGGGGTGCTCGTCATCACGCACTACCAGCGGATTCTCAACTACATCCACCCGGATTTCGTCCACGTGATGATGGCCGGGCGGATCGTGAAGGAGGGCGGCCCCGAGCTCGCCAAGGAGCTCGAGGAGAAGGGCTACGAGGGCATCCGGCAGGAGGTCGGGCTGTCGGCCGAAGAGGCCGGCTCCGGCGACTCGCCGAGCCCCGAGGGGGCGAAGGAGTAGCCATGGCGACGGTCGCGCGGACGGACGGCACGGCGCTCGACGTCGAACGCATCCGCAAGGACTTCCCGATCCTCGACCGCCCGATCCACGGCCACCCGCTCGTCTACCTCGACTCGGCCGCCACCTCGCAGAAGCCCACCGCGGTGCTCGACGCCATGGAGGCGTACTACCGCGAGACGAACGCCAACGTGCACCGCGGCGTCTACGAGCTC
>DATLUW010000244.1:0-2711 GCA_035577825.1 Actinomycetota bacterium
CAGGCCAGCCCGGCGATCGGCCGCCCGCCGGTCCGTCCCTTCGACTCGGGGACCTCCGGCGGGCGGTTCATTCTTCCCGCCGGATGAACGTGCCCCGCTCGAGGTCCTCGACCGCCTGGCGCAACTCCTCGCGCGTGTTCATGACGATCGGCCCGTACCAGGCAACCGGCTCCTGGATCGGCTTGCCGGAGACGAGCAGGAAACGCATCCCGTGCTCGCCGGCCTGCACCACGATCTCGTCGCCCGCGTCGAACAACACCAGCGAGCGGTCGCCCGCGGGCTCGCGCACGACGTTCTCGACCGGTCCCGGCGTGTCCGTGAGCACGCCGCGCGGCTCGGAGGCGTCGCGGAAGCTGCCGCTGCCCTGGAACACGTACGCGAACGCGTTCCGCCGCGTGTCCACCTCGAACGTGCGGCGCTTGCCCGGCGGCACCGTGATGTCGACGTAACTGGGATCGGCGGCGACCCCTTCGACCGGCCCGCGCCTGCCCCAGAAGCTGCCGCACACCACGCGCACCCGGGTGCCGTCATCTTCGACGACCTCGGGCACGTCGCGCGCGGCGATGTCCTGGTAGCGCGGCGTGGTCATCTTGAGCGACGACGGCAGGTTCGCCCAGAGCTGGAATCCGTGCATGCGTCCCGCCGGGTCGCCCTGCGGCATCTCCTGGTGGAGGATGCCGCGCCCCGCCGTCATCCACTGGATGTCGCCGGCACCGAGCGTGCCCGCGTTCCCCAGGCTGTCGCCGTGCATCACGCTGCCGGTGAGCACGTAGGTGATGGTCTCGATGCCGCGGTGCGGGTGCCAGGGGAAGCCCTTGATGTAGTCCGCCGGGCGCTCGTTGCGGAAGTCGTCGAACAGCAGGAACGGATCGGTCTCGGCGGTGTCGCCGAACCCGAACGCGCGGCGCAGGTGGACACCCGCACCTTCGAGCGTCGGCTGTGACTGCTGGATGCGTCTCACGCCGCGGATGGACATGGGGACCTCCGGTTCGGGCTCGCCCGGCCGTCAGGGCAGGACGACGATGCGCTGGACGGCGCGGTCGCCGCCCACTTCCAGCTCGAGGAAGGCGATGCCGGCCGGCTGCCCGCGCGCGCTCCACTGCAGCCGGTGCTCGCCGGCGGGCAGGTCGCGATCCTCGAACCGTGCCCGTGCGCGGCCCGCCACGTCGAGCAGCCGCAGGCGGACGTGCGCCGCGCGCGGGAGCACGTAGCGCACCGTGACCGGCCCGTGCGCCGGGTTGGGCGATGCCCGGAGCCCGAACGAGGCGAGCGATCCCGTTCCGGGTGGCACCCCGAGCCACGGCAGCCACGCCGCCCCGCCGGTGCCGAGCAGCAGCGAGACGGAGTTGGACTCCAGGTTCGCGCACGCGAGGTCGAGCGCACCATCGCCGTCCAGGTCGGCACTGGTCACCCCGACGGGCCGATTCCCGCCCCCGTAGGCGATCACCGCGCCCAGCCCTCCCCCGCCCTGCCCGAGCCACACACTCACCGTGTTCGCGGGCCAGCCGTTCGCGGTCGCAACGTCGAGCCGGCCGTCGCCATCGAAGTCCGCGGTCGCGATCGACCCGGTGCCGCCGGGGAAATCCACGCGCGGGGCGAAACCCCCGCCCGGGAGCGATTCGAACACCGACACGCCGTCGTCGCCCGATGCGATGAGATCCGGGTACGCATCGCCCGCGATGTCGCCCACGGTGACGTCGCTCGGATGCAGATCCGGGAGCGAGAGCGGCGCTCCATACGTGCCATCGGCGTTCCCGGGCAGCACGTGCACCGTGCTCGAAGAGTACGAGGCGAGCACCACGTCCGGCTTGCCGTCGCGCGTCACGTCCGCGATCGCGACGCCCGTCGCATTCGAGCCCAGCACCCAGTCCTGGCGATCGCCCCACTGACCGCCGCCGAGACCCTTGAGCACGGTGAGCGTGGAGAGGTAGTCGTTGCACGCGACCGCCAGGTCGGGGATCCCGTCCCCGTCGAGGTCGCCCACCGCCACCGCCTGGGCCCAGCGGCCGACGTCGAACTTCGCGCGTGGGGCGAATCCGCGCGCGCCGTCGCCGAGATAGACGGACACCGACGACGACGTCTGCGTGCCGAGGCCGTTCTCAGCGACGACGATGTCGGGATGGCCGTCACCGTCGGCATCCGCGACCGTGACGCGGCGCGGCTGGATACCGGCGGCGAGCGAGGTCGGCGGCGTGAACGCGCCGCCGCCGGTGCCGAATCTCACCGACAGCGACGCTTCTCCGGAGTTCGACGTCACGAGGTCGACGTGACCGTCGGCGTCGAGATCGCCCGCGGCGATCCCCCACGGCTGCAGGCCCACGCCCAGGTCCTGCGCGCCGCCGAACGTGCCGTCGCCGTTCCCCATGTGAACGGCGAGCGGGCCGAACTGGCCGATCGTCACCACGTCGGGTTTGCCGCCACCGTTCAGGTCCGCGCTCGCGATGTCGAACGCGATGCGCTCCGCGCCGAACCCCTGCACCGGAGCGAACGCGAACGCCCCCTGTCCGCGTCGCACCTCGCCCGCGTTTCGTTCGGGCTCGAGCGCGACCACGTCGGGTCGCCCGTCGGCATCGAGGTCGGTGACCACGAGGCCGTAGGTGTAGCTCGTGAACGCCAACGCGGTGGGCGAGCCGAAAGTCGCGTTCGCCAGGCCGGGGAGGACGAAGCACGCGGGCATCGCCGTGGTCGAGGTGACGGCATCGAGCAGGCCG
>DATLUW010000245.1:0-8645 GCA_035577825.1 Actinomycetota bacterium
CCCGCACAGGTGCAGGACGTTCAGCCACGCTGACATCGGCACCGCGTCCAGCACGCGGCGGTCGGACGGCAGCACCAGCCGCCGGTAGTCGGCCTCGCTGAGCAGGTCCGTCGACGCGAACCCCGACACCGCGAAGAACACCCCCGCGGCCCCGGCCTGCACGGAATCCTCGACGAACCCGGCCAGCACGTCGGCGATGCGCATCAGCGCGCGCGTCGTGATCCCGGGGCGCTCACGCAGCTCCCGGACGGCTCGCTCCCGGTCTTCCCCCGCCAGGTACCCGGCCACCGTGAGCGGCGAGAACACCGTCTGGATCACGGGAACCTCGGGGCCGAGCTCCTCGACCACCGCCCGGAGCGCTTCGGTCTGCTCACGGAGGGACGGCACCGAGGCGTCCGTGGCCGGCCCGATCTGCTCGTCGTCGTGCACCGTGTGCACGGCCAGCAGCGTGTCCCAGTCGTCGATCGTGGGGAGCGCCGGCCGGACGAGCGCCGGCGCCGAACGGAAATCCGGGTCCGCCCGGTACTCCGATCCGAACGCCTGCGCGAAGCAGCACGCCCGCGGCTGGAGCTTCACGAGGTCCCACCCGAACTCGCGCTGCCGCTCGACCGTCGCCCTTGCAAGGTCGGGGGCAGACCACTCCTCGCGGTAGGTGTGCCCCCACCACGCCGCGGGCGGCGGGTCCGGCCGTTCGCGGGCGATGACGGCCCGGATTCGCTCGCCAGGTTCCACGGCGGACAGTGTGAACCACCCGCGCCGAAACGCGCCGGGGCGCGGCGGAGGAGCCCGGCAGGCGGCCGTATCCTTGCCTTGTCGAACCACCCAACCGAGCGAATACTCCGCGCGCCCGCCCGCACCATCGGGAAGGAGACCGAGATGGGCCTGTTCAGCAAGGACAAGCCGGGCACCACCCCACCCGACCCCAACGACCCCGACTTCGCACCCATCGCCGGCGTGAGCATCGAGCTGTACGCCGAGATCGCCAAGGGCCTCGCCGCCTACAACTACGACCAGTCGAAGGGCCCCGAGCTCGCCGCCGCCAAGGGGGTCTCCGCCGACAGCTGGCAGGCGGCCGTCGACGGCTGGAACGCGCGCATGCAGTCGAACCGCGCGGTCGGCCAGCGCTTCAACGCGCTGTACATGGGCCGCGCCTGACCGACCGACCCGGCGCCCGGAGGCTCCCGGGGGCCGTCCATGGCCGGGTCGCAAAATGGGCATGGACGGGAGCGTCCGGGCCTGCCACCCTTGGAACGAGTGGACGCCCCGATCGTGGACGAGGAGACCCCGGAGGCCCCGCCCCTCCGCATGCTGAACCGCCACCTGTCGTGGTTGGACTTCGACGCGCGGGTGCTCGCGCTGGCGGAGGACGAGGAGAAGCCCCTCCTCGACCGGGCCAAGTTCCTCGCGATCTTCTCGACCAACCTCGACGAGTTCTTCCAGGTTCGCGTCGCCGAGCTCGACGAGCAGGCCGACGCGGGCATCCGCGAGCTCTCGCCCGACGGGCGGACGCCGCCCGAGCAGCTCGGCGAGATCCGCGAGCGCGCGCGCGAGCTGGTCGTCCGGGCCGGCACCGAGTGGCGCGAACGCATCCGCCCCGCCCTCGCCGAGGAGGGCATCGCCGTGTCCGGATGGGACGAGCTGGCCGACGAGGACCGCAAGGCGCTCGGCGAGGTGTTCTTCGACCAGATCTTCCCGGTGCTCACGCCGCTCGCGGTCGATCCGACCCACCCGTTCCCGTACATCTCGAACCTGTCGCTGAACGTGGCCGTGATGGTGCGGGACCCCGAGGGCGGCCAGGGCCGGTTCGCCCGCATCAAGGTCCCGCCGCTGCTGCCGCGGTTCCACGCGCTGCCCGACGGCCGCAGGTGGGTTCCGATCGAACGCATCATCGAGGCCCACCTCGACTCGCTGTTTCCGGGCATGGACATCGAGGACTCCACCCTGTTCCGTGTCACCAGGAACCAGGACCCCGAGCTCGGCGAGGACGAGGTCCTCGACCTCCGCCGCGCCGTCGAGTCGCTGCTCCGCGAACGCCGCCGCTCCCAGCACGCGGTCCGGCTCGAGATCGACGCCGACGCCTCGGACGCGCTCCGCGACCTGCTGGTCGACGAGCTCGAGCTCGAAGCCGACGACGTCGACCCCATCGACGGCCTGATCGACCATTCCGCGCTGTGGGAGTTGTACGGGCTCAGTCGGCCGGAGCTCAAGGAGGACCCGTGGTCGCCGGTCACGCCGGCGCGCCTGAAGGACGGCGACATCTTCACGGAGCTCCGCAATGCCGACCTGCTGGTCCATCACCCCAACGACGACTTCGCGACCACCGTGGCGGCGTTCCTCCGGACCGCCGCCGAGGACCCGAGGGTCCTCACGATCAAACAGACGCTGTACCGGACCTCGGGGAGCGACCAGGGCATCGTGGCGGCCCTCGCCCGCGCCGCCGATGCCGGCAAGCAGGTGGTGGCGCTCGTCGAGCTCACCGCCCGGTTCGACGAGGAGCGCAACATCGAGTGGGCGCGGGCCCTCGAGCAGGCGGGCGCGCACGTGGTGTACGGCGTCGTCGGGCTGAAGACCCACGCCAAGATCTCGCTGGTGGTCCGGCGCGAGCCCGACGGCATCCGGCGCTATGCGCACGTCGGCACGGGCAACTACAACTCGACGACCGCCCGGATCTACGAGGACATCGGCCTGCTGACCGCCGACGAGGACATCTCGAGCGACGTGGCGGAGCTGTTCAACTACCTGACCGGGTTCAGCCGGGAACGGACCTACCGGAAGCTGCTCGTCGCCCCCTCGACGCTCCGGCCCGGGCTCGAGGCGTTCATCCGCGAACAGTCGCGGCCGGGCGGGCGGATCGTGATGAAGGCGAACGGCCTCGTGGACTCCGAGCTCATCGAGCTGCTGTACGAGGCCTCGCAGGCCGGCGCGAAGATCGACCTCATCGTCCGGGGCATCTGCTGCCTCGTGCCGGGCGTTCCCGGGCAGTCCGAGAACATCCGGGTGCGGTCCTTCGTCGGGCGGTACCTCGAGCACTCGCGGATCTTCCGGTTCGGCTCGGACGAGGAGGCGAAGTACCTGATCGGCTCCGGTGACCTCATGCCGAGGAACCTCGACCGCCGGGTCGAGGCGCTGACGCCGGTCGAGGAGCAGGCCGACCGGGAGCGCCTCGACGAGATCCTCGGCGTCTACCTCTCCAAGCGGGTCGGCCGATGGGAGCTCGACGCCCGCGGCGAGTGGCATCACGTGCGGCCGAAGTCCGAGGTCGACGCGCAGCGCCGCCTCTACGACCTCGCGGTCCGGCGGGCCCGCAGCCGCCGGCGCCCCGCACCCCGCTCGGCCGCCGGTCGCCCCTAGGGGTCCCGGCGGCCCCGGGCCGACCGGCCCTCACGCCGGCGGCCGCCCCCGGCGAGGCTGTCGGGGGAGCGAGGAGGTACGGCGATGATCGAGGCGTACGCGCTGGTGGAGGCACAGCTCGGCCGGGCGGGTGAGATCGAGCACCGCCTCGAGGAGTTCGAGGAGGTGCTGCACGCGGACCTCGTGACGGGCTGTTACGACGTCCTGGCCCGCGTCCGGGCGGACAGCATCGAGGAGCTCGTCGAGATCGAGGCGCGGATCAAGGACGTCGAGGGCGTGACGCGCGTCCTGATGTGCCCGGTCACCCACCCGGTGGAGGCCGCGCACCGAGGCTGGGTGCCGCTGCACGCCGCCGTCTGACGAGCCGGCCCGGCGAGCTCTCAGCGCGTCCGCGCGAGCTGGCGGGACAGCGCGACCAGGCGACCGGTCGCATCCCAGACCTCGCCGTCCTCCTCGACGTACCCCTCGATCAGGTAGCGCGAGCGGAACCGGCACTGCAGCCACCCGGGCGCCGGCCGGCCGCGAACGTGCACGGCGAACTCGATCGTCGGCACCCAGCCCGTCTCCATCAGGTTGAACAGCGTCGGCGGGAACGCGTCGGCCACGAGCGGCAGCATCGCGGTGTCCGGCTCGCGTCCGTCGGCGAACCGGATCCACCCGCACATCTCCGGCCTGCCGCTCGGCCGGCTCGTCGCCCACACGGCCGTGTCCGGCGTGAGCCGCAGGTCGAACCGCCGGCTGAACTCCGGCGCCATCGGCCCCTCGCCGCGGATGCACTCCTCCGGCGGCGGGAACGCGGGCGTCTCCTCGAGGACCCTGGTCGGGCCGGTCGCGGTTCCCAGGTCGCCGTACGTGGCGGTGATCTGGACGCGGGTCTTCCCCTCCTGCTCCAGCCGGGCGACCGCCGACGAGTGACCGCCTTCGCGCAGGACCTCGACGGCCACGTCGGCCGGGCCGGGGACCGTCCTGCTCGGGAAGTGCGCGCTCACCGCCACCGGGTCGGGTCGGACGACGCTGGCGCGCACGGCGCTCAGGGCGACCGAGACCAGATAGCCCCCGTTGGGGGCGTTCCCGATGTTCCAGCGGTCGGTGATCGCGGCGCGGAACCGGCCCCCGCCGGCCGGCTCGACGGCCGTCGCCCGGTCGAACTCGAACCCCATGCGAGCGCACCCTATCCGGAGCGACAACGGAAACCCCGCTTCAGTCGAGCCGCACCCGCACCACCCGGATCTCGCCCTGCAATGGGCCGAGCGGATGGAAGTACGTGACGACGAGCGAGCGGCCGCCGTCCGTCGACAGCTCCGGATGCTCGAACGCGCCGTAGTTCACGGCACCGGCAGCGGGCTCGGCGCCCCGGAACGCGACCACGGGCGCGCTCCACGGCCCCTCGGGACGATCGGCGGTCCGGAAGACCACCTCGTTCGTGTACCCGGGCATGTAGACCGCCAGGAACCGGCCGAGCCACGGGTTCCACGACACCGACAGGCCGCCGTTCGGGCCCTCCATGGCGAACACCGCCCGGCCGAGGTCGGACGTCCATTCCGACCCGTCCCAGAATTCCCACGCCGAGCGGTCGTGGAGGTCATCCGAGGGCACCCGCGCGACGCGGCAGCCGAACCGGACGCCCTCGATCTTGTCGCAGCCGTACAGATAGACGAACCCGTCGCGCTCGACGGGCCCGCTCCAGAACGACGGCTCTGGCGCGCCCAAGATCGGCGTCGGGTCCCGCACGGCCGTCTCCGATCCCGGGGCGACGGTCGCCAGCCCGAAGTTCTGGAACGAGAAGTTCAGCGCACCGGGCGAGATCTTCACCTGCGAGTACAGGACGACCGCCGATCCGTCGGGACGCCCCAGCACCGCCGTCGGCCACAGCGCGATCCGGTCGTCCGGCTTGTTCGCGAGCGAGTTGTAGGAGTTCTCGACGTCGTCGAACGGGATCAGCTGCAGCGGGGTGTGGTTCGCGTCGACCGGGGTGTGGAGCCGCGTCGGCAGCGACGGGCGGCTCCAGGCGGAGGAGTTCGTCCGCAGGTGCGAACCGTCCTCCGCCGCGTCGGGGAACAGCGTGTCGCCGAAGATCCAGAAGATCCGGTCCCCGACGAGCGCGGACTCGGCGCCGTCGCGCAGCCAGTCGCGGGGCTGCACGAGCGTCCCGTCGTCCCGGGCCGCGCCGACGACCAACGGGCGCGTGGTCGGCTGCGATCGCCACACGACCACGGCGGCGGCCGCCACGAGCAGCACCACCGCCACGGCCAGACGGCGGTAGGGATACGACCGGCGCGGCGGGGCCGGATCGGGCGTCGCCGGCGGGTCCGCCAGGGCCTTGTCGTTGCGCGTGTCCACGAGCGGAGGGCTCCCCTCCCGGATTCGGCTCGTCCGGAGACAGCCTACCGGTGGTCCGGCGCACGGCTTGCGCGACGCTCGTGGCCGGGCATCGAGGACGGGCTCAGCTCTTCTCGAACGAGCCGGCGTCGCACGCCGGGCCCTGCGGCCGGTGCACGCCGCGCTGGTCGACCTTGATCGGACAGGCGGCGTTCGGGACGTGGTCGATCGCCGGACTCCCCGCGAGGAGGGCCCGGGTCTTCGTCGGGCCGCCGTTCGCGGCGAGCGGCCCGAGCTTGGGATCGGCGTTCCCGACGTCACCGATGGCCGCGACGAACGTGCAGCCGAGGAGGTTCCCGAGGACGTTGTGGCCGGCCGAGCCGACCTTCGGATTGGTCGTGTGCCCGGAGCTGAGCATGCCCCCGGCCCCGGTTCGGTCAAGGAACCGAGCGCGCGCGCCCGCTCAGGCGGACAACCGGGGGCCATTCGGGGGTCCCCCGGACGGGCCTTGACCGACGACGGCGCCGGGACGACCGTTGGGACACAAGGGAGGTGGTGGTCGTGTCCGTTGAGGAACAGACGCCCGCGGCGGTGACCGACGCCCCGGCGACCCCCGGCAACTCCGTCACCTCGAGCGATGTCACGGTGTCCGCCCCGCCGGCGCCCGAGCACAAAGGGGGCCCGGCCCCGCCCATGTGGCTCACCGACGAACAGAAGAACCTGCTCGAACGGCGCAAGAAGCTCGCGTGGGCGGCCCAGCACGCCTTCTACGAGCGGGCGGGCATCCTGGGCAAGCTGAACTACTGGATCGGCGTCCCCGTCGTGGTGGTCACGGCGCTCGCCGGCAGCGCCATCGTGGCCAACCATTCCAGCGACAACCCGCTCCCGACGTGGATCGGCCTGATCACCGTGACGGCCGCCGTGCTGGCGAGCCTGCAGACGTTCTTCCGGTTCGGGGAGCGCGCGGCCTTCAGCGCGGTCGCCGGGAACCGGTACGGACGGCTCCGCCGGCGGATCGAGGACTGCCTCGCCGCGCCGCCCGAGGGCATGGCCGAGCGGTTGGAGGAGATCCGCAAGCTCGAGGACGACGCGGGCGACCAGGCACCGCCGCTCGGCGAGCGCCGGTGGCTCCGGTGGCAGCGCTTCGCCGGGCTGCCCACCCCGGCCGGCTCGAACGTGAGCTGGTGGGAGCGGACGTTCGGCAGGCGCCGCGGCGCGGGGCGCCACGAGGGCTGAACCCGCTGGTTCGATTCGACATCGCTCGGCCGCAGATCCACACTCGATCCCGCGAGGGGGCCGACGCGGGAGGCATGCGATGGCCGGGGTGGGGACGATGATCCGCGTGCCGGGGCCGGACGCCTTCCCGCCATGACCGGCACCGCGGTTCCTGGGTTCCTGCCCTCGACGCACGGGTTCCACTTCGCGAACGACTTTCCGCACGTGCCGCTCCGGCACATCGGGATCCCCGGCGTGATCACGCTCCCGATCGGCGACGCCTCGAACGGCCTCTGCGGCGGGATGGCGTTCGCCGTTCGCGACCTCTTCGAAGCGAACCGGACCCCGCCGCCCGACACGACCCCGCCGGGGAGCGGGCCGCTGTTCGATTTCCTGGTCGAGCGCCTGATGAACAGCTACTCGCTGCCCTGGGGCCCGGCGAAGTACCTCGAGCTCATGAACCCGGCGCTGCCCGACGGCGAGAGCCTGTGGAGCCGGCTGGGGTTCGCACCGCACGGGCGGGCGTGGCGAATGATCAACGAGGAGTGGCCGAAGGTCCGCGCGGACCTCGACGGCGGGAAGCTCTCGCCGCTCGGCCTGGTGAAGGTGAAGTCGATGAACCCCGTCGACCTCGGGCAGGACCACCAGGTGCTGGCCTACGCGTACGACCTCACCGGGGGACGGCTCACGCTCCGTATCTACGACCCGAACTGGCCGAACCGCGACAACGTCGCCATGTCGCTCCCGGTGACGGACCCTTCGCACCCGGCCTCGGTCTCGTACTCGCCGGCCTCGACGGTGTTCTCGTTCTTCCGGGTCGACTACACGCGCGCCACGCCGCCGTGACACGGGCGCGACATCCTGGGTTGCTCGCCGAACGTAGACCTTCCGAACATCTGCTTTCGAAGGAGGCGAACCACATGCAGCTGCACCGAGCGCCGTCGATGATCCGATTCGCGGGCGTGGCACTCGTCGCGCTCGCCCTGGTGGCATCGGCGTGCGGCAAGTCGAACGGCCCGAGCTCCGGGGGCACGACGTCCGGCGGGGGCACGACGTCCGGTGGGTCGACGTCCGGTGGGTCGACGTCCGGCGGGTCGACGTCCGGCGGGTCCACGTCCGGCGGTTCCGGCGGCGGGTCGTCCGCCACCGTGGACGCGGCGAGCGTCGGCTCGCTCGGCACCGTGCTCGTGGACTCGAACGGGATGACGCTGTACCACCTGACCGGCGAGACCACCTCGAAGTTCATCTGCACCGAGGGGTGCACCGGCGCCTGGCCGCCGCTCGAGGCCACCGCGGGGACGGTGACCGGCGGATCCGGGGTGACCGGGACGCTCGACACCGCGCTTCGGCCCGACGGCTCGCAGCAGGTCACCTACGACGGCATGCCGCTGTACACGTTCTCCGGCGACACCAAGCCCGGCGACGCGAACGGCCAGGGCGTCCAGGGCGCGTGGTTCGCGCTCACGACGGACGGCAAGGACGCCGGCGGCGGCGCTGGGGGCACCACCGGGAGCGGCTCCGGCGGCGGCTACCGCGGCTACTGATCGAACCGACCGCCCGCGTTCGGCGACGGCATCCGCGGCGTCGTCGGCCCACAGGGACAGGGCCTCGCGGATCCGCGAGCGCGCCTGCCGCAGGCTCCGGCCGCACGAGTGACAACCCGGAACGCCGACAACGCGCGCGGTCGGTCGTTCCGGGCGGGGGCGGCCTTCGCTACCCTTGGCGCGAACCGGGCGTCGGGGCGGAGGCGTGGGAGTGAT
>DATLUW010000246.1:0-10609 GCA_035577825.1 Actinomycetota bacterium
CGAGACGAACCCGCCACTCCCGTACAGCGGCACCTCGTCCCGGGACGCGCCGAGCGTCGACACCAGCGACTCGCCGCGCAGCCGGGCCTTCAGGTCCCACAGCGCACAGTCCACCGCCGAGATCGCGTGCGACACCACGCCCGGCCGCCCGAGGTTCCGGACGGCCCGGACCATCGCCCCCCACGTCCCCTGGACGAACATGGGGTCCGACCCCACGACGACGTCCCGCAGCGTGTCGGCCACCACGCCCGCGCAGGCCCCGGCGCCGTACGTGTACCCGATGCCGCGCACGCCCCCCGCGGTCACGCCGACGACCACCATCACGGTGGACTTCCACGTGAGCGTCCCGTCCGCCTCCGGCTCGTCGAGCGGGAACTCGTACACGGCCACCTGCACGGTGTCGACCTTCACGCGTGTCACGCCTTCAGCTGGTCGATCTTGTCGCGGGCGATCGTGGACGTGATCGACGCCCGCCTCGGCGTCCCCTTCAGGAACGACTCCGCGAACTTCTTCGCCTGGTCGTAGGTGACCTTCGGCGGCATGGGCGGCTCGTCGGCGTTCACCACGCAGTCGAGCAGCGCCGGCCCCTCGTGCGCCAGCAGCTCGCGGACGGCCGGCTCGAGGTCGCCGACCTTTTCGACGCGGATCCCGAGCCCGCCGCACGACTCGGCCCACGGCGCGAAGTCCATGTGCGTCGGGAATCGAACGGAGAACTCCGGGTACCCGAGCGCCATCTGCTCCCACAGGATCTGCCCGAGCAGCCCGTTGTTGCAGACGACGACCTTGATCGGCAGCCCGTGCCACACGGCCGAGTGGAACTCGGCCATCAGCATGGCGAACCCGCCGTCCCCGACGAACGCGATGCACTGCCGGCCGGGAAACGCGACCTGGTGGGCGATCGTATACGGGAGGCCCGGCGCCATCGACGCGAGGTTCCCCGACAGGTAGAACTCCCGCTGTCCGCGGATCGTGAAGTGGCGGGCGGCCCACGTGGCGATCGTCCCGGAGTCGCAGTTCAGGATGGCGTCGTCGTTCGCGTGCTGGTCGACGAGCGACATGAGGTACTGCGGCTGGATCGGATCGCGCTCGGGGGAGGCCAGCGCGGTCATCGCCTCGACCCACTTCGCCTTCCCGTCCTGCGCCTGTTCGAGGAACCCGCGGTCCTCCTTGCGCTCGAGCAGCGGGAGGAGCTCGGTGAGCGTCTCCTTCGCGGTCCCGACCAGGCCTGCGTCGAGCGGGATGCGGTTCCCCAGGCGGATCGGGTCGAGCTCGATCTGCACGGCCCGCTTCTCGGCGGGGAGCCACCGCGTGTACGGGAAGTTCGTGCCGATCAGGAAGATCGTGTCGCAGTCGTCGACGGCCTCCTCGGACGGCCGGGTGCCGAGCAGGCCGAGCCCGCCGATGACGTTCGGGTGGTCGTCGGGCGCGACCATCTTCCCGGAGAGCGACTTGATGACCGGCGCGCCGAGGAGCTCGGAGGCTGCCAGCAGCTGGTCGGTGGCGCCGCGAGCGCCGATCCCCGCGAGGATCGCGACCCTCTTCCCGGCGTTCAGCACCGACGCCGCCCGCTCGAGGTCCTGCCTCGCCGGCACGACGTGCGGCGGATCGAACACCGGCGCGGTGGCCGGTGTCCGCGAGGTGTCGAGCCCGCCCTCGAAGCCCGACTGCTCCGGGTCGGCCTCCTGCATGTCCACGGGGAACGTCAGGTGCGCCACCCCGCGGCGCGACATGGCCGACCGAACCGCGATGTCGACGAGCGCAGGGATCGACGCCGGCGCCTGGAACATCTGGTTGTAGACGCACAGGTCGGCGAACACACGGTCGAGGTGCACCTCCTGCTGGAAGCCGGTGCCGAGCTGCGAGGTCGCCTGCATCCCGGTGAGCGCGAGCACCGGCTGGTGGTCGAGCTTCGCGTCGTACAGGCCGTTGATGAGATGAAGGCCGCCGGGCCCGCTCGTCGCCACGCACACCCCGAGCTTCCCGGTCGCCTTGGCGTACGCGGTCGCCATGAACGCCGCCGCCTCCTCGTGATGCACGAGGAAGAACCGGATGCGGTCGGAGTGCCGGCGGAACCCCTCCATCATCCCGTTGATGCCGTCGCCCGGAAGGCCGAACACGGTGTCGACGCCCCAGTCGGCGAGGCGCTCGACGAGCAGCTCGGATGCGATCTTCTTCGCCATGTGGGATCAGTCCTTTCGACTGGTTTCGAGTTCGCGTTCGGACGCGTGCTCGGTCGTGAGCGCCATCGCGATCAGCTCGGCGAGGTTGTAGGCGCGGCGGCCGGTTCCCTGGCGGATCTGCTCCCGGCACGAGAACCCGTCGGCCACCACCAGCACGTCGTCGCCGGTCTCGCGCACCTTCGGGAGCACGACCCGTTCGCCCGCGGCCATCGACACGTCGTAGTGGTCCGCCTCGAACCCGAACGCCCCGGCCATGCCGCAGCAGCCGGAGTCGAGGATCTCGGCGTCGAGCCCGAGCTTCGCGAGCCACGTTTCGTCCGCCTCGAACCCCATCACCGCCTGGTGGTGGCAGTGGCGCTGGACGACGGCCCTGCGGTCGAGGGCCGGCGGCCGGAAGCCGGGCGCGTACTTCTCGAGGAACTCCGACAGCAGGTAGGTCTGCTTCGAGAGGCGATCGGCGTCCTGGTCGGTCGGGAACAGGTTCTTCAGCTCGTCGCGGAACACGGCGACGCACGAGGGCTCCAGGCCGACGATCGGGATGCCCCGGCGGATGGCCGGCCGGAGCGAGGTCATGATCTGCACCAACAGCTTCTTCGCCGTCGGGAGCATCCCGAAGTCGTAGAGCGGCCGGCCGCAGCACAGCGGCCGCGGCGGGATCACGACGCCGAACCCCGCGGCCTCCAGGACCTTCACGGCGGCCTTCAGCGTGTCGGGGTGGAAGTGGTCGTTGAACGTGTCCGGCCACAGGATGACCGCCGGCCGCGCGCGGGTGGCCTCCGGCGTCCGCCGTCTCCGGAACCAGGACGAGAACGTCCGCTTCGCGAATTCCGGCGCCTCGCGCGCGGGCGCGATCCCGCCGAGGCGCTTCATCAGCCCGCCGAGCGCCTTCGAGCCCAGCACGCGGTTGGCGAGGCCGGGCACCTTCGAGCCAAGCCGCGCCCACCACGTGATCAACCCGATCGAGTACGCGGTTCGCGGCCGCAGCCGGCCCTCGTAGTAGTGCGACAGGAACTCGGCCTTGTAGGTCGCCATGTCGACGTTCACCGGGCAGTCGGTCTTGCAGCCCTTGCAGGACAGGCACAGGTCGAGCGCGTCGAGGACCGCGTCGTCCTTCCACCCCTTGCGGCCGATCTCGTCCTGGTTCAGCAGCTCGAAGAGCATTCGCGCTCGCCCGCGGGTGGAGTCCTTCTCCTCGTGCGTGACCATGAAGGACGGGCACATGACACCGCCGTCCTCGCGCCGGCACTTCCCGACGCCGACGCAGCGAGCGGTCGCCCGGGCGAACCCACCGCCCTCCTCCTCGGGGAACGAGAAGTGCGTCTCCGGGTGCCACGGTGCGTAATCCGGTCCGAGGCGGAGGTGCTGCGTGAGGCCGTAGGGGTCGACCACCTTGCCGGGGTTCATCCGGCCGTCGGGGTCCCAGATCGTCTTGCACTCGCGGAACGCCTCGACGATCTCGGTGCCGAACATCTTCGGCAGGAACTCCGCCCGCGACTGCCCGTCGCCGTGCTCGCCGGAGAGCGACCCGCCGTACGACACGACCAGGTCCGCGGCGCTTTCGATGAACGACCGGAACCGCCGCACGCCCTCGGCGGTGACCATGTCGAAGTCGATCCGCGTGTGCAGGCACCCCTGCCCGAAGTGCCCGTAGAACGACCCGTCGTACCCGAACTGGTCGAACAGCTTGCGGAGGTCGCGGAGGTAGTCGCCGAACCGCTCGGGCGGCGCCGCCGAGTCCTCCCAGCCTTCCCACGTGTCGGGGTGGCGGGGGATGCGCGCGGTCGCGCCGAGCCCGGACTCGCGGACCTCCCAGATCTTCGCCTCGACCTTGTCGTCGTCGTACAGCCGCTGCGAGAGCGACGACTTCTTGAGGGCCTGCATGCAGCGCTTCGCGGCAGCGTCGGATTCGTCCTTGGACTGCCCGCCGAACTCGACCACCAGCCAGCCCTTGCCGTCGGGGAGCAGCTCGATGTCCTCGGGGTGGACCTTCTTGATCTTCATGTCGGAGATCAGGCGGTCGTCCAGCCCCTCGAGCCCGATCGGGCCGAACTCCATGACCCGCGGCACGGCGTCCGCCGCCTCGTACACGTCGGGGAACCCCAGCACCAGGAGGGAGCGCTTGGGCGGCGAGTGCACCAGGCGAACCTTCGCCTCGAGGACGGTGATCAGGGTGCTCTCGCTGCCGACCACCGAGCGCGCGACGTCGAACCCGTTCTCCGGGAGCAGGTCGGGGAGGTTGTAGCCGGAGACGCGCCGGGGGATGTCGGGGAAGCGCTCGCGGATCCGGTCGCCGTACCGGTCGCGGAGGTCGCGGAGCCGGGAGTAGATCTCGCCGCGGCGGCCGCCGGCGTCGATGATCCGCTGGACCTCGTCCTCGCTGTCCGGCTTCGTCAGGGTCATCCGCGTGCCGTCGGCGGTGATGACGTCGAGCTCGATGACGTTGTCCGCGGTCAGCCCGCCCATGACCGAGTGCACGCCGCAGGAGTTGTTCCCGATCATGCCGCCCAACGTGCAGTACTCGTGGGTCGAGGGGTCCGGGGCGAACGTCAGCTGGTGTTGCTCCGCGCGGTTGCGCAGGTCGTCGAGCACCACGCCCGGCTGGACCCGGGCGAACCCTTGGTTGTGGTCCAGCTCGAGGATCTTCCGGAGGTGCTTGCCCGAATCGATGACGACCGCGACGTTGCAGGTCTGCCCGGCCAGGCTGGTCCCGCCGCCGCGGTTGACGATCGGCGCGCTGTGGTCCCGGCAGATCTCGACGGTCGCCACGACGTCGTCGACCGAACGCGGGTTGACGATCCCGATCGGCAGCATCCGGTAGTTCGAGCCGTCGGTCGCGTACAGCGCGCGGTCGCCGTCGGAGAATCGAACCTCGCCCTGCACTGCCTTCGCCAGGTCGCGCTCGAGCGCCCGCGCGTTGAGCTCGGTCTCGGTCTTCATCGCGGCGCGTCGTTCCTTCCTGCGGGCCTCGCTCGGCTCGTCGCCCGGACGGCGTCCGGGGTCGCCGGAGCCCGCGCGCCGCGGACGCCCCCTCCCCTTGGGTGTTGCCCGGGGCGCATCGGCAGGAAACGTGGACGAACCGGACCGGGGTTCGTTCGGGCGGGTTCGGAGCTCGACCTAGTCGCCGTCTCGTTCGGCGCGATCCCGAACGGCGGCCAGATCGTCGGGGGTGTCCACGTCGGGTGGTGGCTCGCGGTCGAGAGGAATCTCCGCCGCGTCGGTGCCGAACATGCCCCGGGCGCCGACGTCGCCGGTGAGGGCGAGCACCTCGGGGAACCGTTCGCGGGCGATCAGGACCGGGTGTCCGGGGACGCCGCGGTAGGTGGCGCGGACGAGGCCGGCGGGTTCCCGGCGCCATCGTTCGACCACCGCGCGGACGTCCGTTCCGCCGACGCCCGGCTGGTCCGCGAGCACGACGACGACCGCATCCGCGTCGCCGGCCGCGAGGGTCCCGGCGCGGAGCGACGTCGACTGGCCCTCCGCGAAGTCGGCATTCCGCACCACCCGGGCGCCGGCCGGCAGCAACAGCGCGGCTTCGACCAGGTCGGCGTTCGCCCCGAGGACCACGACGACGTCGTCCACGCCGCCCGCCACGAGGGCGTCGATCGCATGTTGCACGAGGGGCCTGCCTTCGACCTCGGCGACCTGCTTGGCCGAGCCGAACCGGCGGGCCTCGCCCGCCGCGAGCACGATGCCCGTGATCCGCCCGGGAGGCTGCACGGTTCGGCAGTGTGGCACGCGGCGGCGGCGCCCACCGCGCCGTGACGAGATCGGCGCAGGGCACCCGCTGGCGTGCGGCCCGGCCTAGAATCGGGCGGGCACCCCGAGGAGGCGATCGTGGCGAACAAGGACAAGGGACAGAAGACCGACCGGAAGAAGGCCCAGCACAACCTGAAGGAGAAGCGCGCCGCCAAGAAGACCAAGCGCGCGGCTTCGTCGTCGTCGTCCACGATGGGCCCGTCCTGATCGAGGCCGAGGACGCCACCGGGTTCGACCTCGAGCGCATCCGGGCCGCGGCCGACCGCCTCCGCGGCGTCGCCCATCGAACCCCGACCCTGACGTCGGCCACGCTGGACCGGCGGACCGGCGCAAGCGTGTTCCTGAAGATGGAGCCGTTCCAGCGCTCGGGTTCGTTCAAGTTCCGCGGCGCCTACTCGCGCATCTCCCTGCTGGACGACGGCGAGCGCTCGCGCGGCGTCGTCGCCTACTCGTCGGGGAACCACGCCCAGGCAGTGGCGATGGCGGCCTCGCTGGTCGGCACGGCGGCCGTGATCGTGATGCCGGAGGACGCGCCGCCGGAGAAGGTCGCCGCGACGCGCGGCTACGGCGCGGAGGTCGTGACGTACGACCGCTACACCGAGGACCGCGCGGCGATCGGCGCCCGCATCGCGGACGAACGCGGCCTCACGCTCGTGCCGCCGTATGACGACCTCGACGTCATGGCCGGCCAGGGAACCGCCGCGCTCGAGCTGGTCGAGGACAACGGCCCGGTCGACGTGCTGCTCACGCCCGTCAGCGGCGGCGGGCTCATCGCGGGGTGCGGCACGGCCGCCCGCGGCGCGAACCCGGCCACCCGCGTGATCGGCGTCGAGCCGGCGGCCGGCGACGACACCCGCCGTTCGCTCGAGGCCGGCCACCCGGTTCGCCTCGACGAGGTGCCCCGGACGATCGCCGACGGGCTGCAGGTCGCGACGCCCGGCGACCTGACGTTCCCGGTCAACCTCGGCCAGCTCGAGGCGGTCGTCACCGTGACCGACGACGACCTGGTCGAGGCGATGGCGTTCATGTTCGAACGGCTGAAGGTCGTCGTCGAGCCGAGCGGCGCGGCGGGGGTCGCGGCCCTGCTGGCCGGGCGCGTCCCCGACGTCGCGGGGCGGCGCGTCGGCGTGGTCGTCTCCGGCGGCAACGTCGCCCCGGCGCGGTTCGCCTCGCTGCTGGCGACGCGCACGACGGCCTGACGACAAGTGCTCGGTTCCCTGGGCGAAACGTTGTCCCTCGGGTAGCCTCGGGCGGCCGCCAATTCAGGAGTTCCACCTCGTTGCCAGACGAACCACGCCGCCCGTTCCGCTGGGGCGCGCCCACGGGTGTCGCGATCGGCGCCATCCTGCTCGTGCTGCTGACGGCCATCGTGGCCACCGGGCTGTCGCGGGTGCGCTGGACGCCGCAGTCCGGACAGCCGTTCGCCGAGCCCGCGTCGATCCACAGTCACGGCGGCGTTCTGACGGCGACCCTCACCGCGGAGTCGATCCCGATCCAGGTCGCCGGCGACACGGTCACCGCGCGCGTCTACGACGGGGCGTTCACCGGCCCGACGCTGTACGTGAACCCCGGCGACACGCTGCACGTGACGCTCGTGAACCACCTGTCCGAACCGACCAACCTGCACTTCCACGGGTTCCACGTGACGCCGTCCGGCACCGGCGACAACGTGTTCCGCGAGGTCCAGCCCGGGCACCAGTTCACGTATTCGTTCCGGCTCGGTGCGGCCGAGCCGCCCGGGCTCGCCTGGTACCACTCCCACCTGCATCACCTGACCGAGGAGCAGGTGTTCGGCGGCATGTCGGGGATGATCGTCGTCGGCCACATCGAACGCCTCCAGCCGTCATTGCGGAACGTGCCGCAGCGGCTGTTCGCCCTCCGTGACATCCGTGTCACCGGCGGCGAGGTCGCGCAGTCCGGGCTCATCACCAAGACCACGCGGCTGATCAACTCGCTGTACCAGCCGAAGCTCACGATCGCGCCCGGCGAGACGCAGATGTGGCGCTTCGCGAACATCGGCGCGGACCTGTTCTACAAGGTCGGCCTCCCGACCCGCGCCGGGCCGCTCACGTTCCACGTGGTCTCGGAGGACGGGCGTCCCGTCTGGAAGGTGTGGACGGCGTCGTCGCTCGTGCTGCCGCCGGGCAAGCGGTACGACGTGCTGGTCGAGGGGCCGCCGCGCGGGAGCTATGAGCTCCGCGCGCTGCCGTACAACCAGGGCGTGATGGACCAGCGCTCGGCCGTGACGCTCGCCTCGGTGACGTCGACGGGCGCCGCGCAGCAGCCGGCGGCCATCCCGTCGGGTCTGATCCCGAAGGACGACCTCCGCTCAGAGCCGATCGCGAAGACCGTGCACAAGACGCTCCGCGACCAGTTCCCCAACTTCACGATCAACGGGAAGACGTTCGACCCGGACCGCATCGACGACGTGGCGAAGCTCGGGACCGTGGAGAAGTGGGTGCTGAAGAACGACTCCGCGGAGGAGCACCCGTTCCACATGCACATCGACTACTTCCAGGTGGTCGCGCGGAACGGGCAGCCGGTCGACGCGAACGGGTTCCAGGACACGGTGATCGTCCCCGTGCACGGGTCGGTGGCGATCCTGATCGACTTCGAGGACTACACGGGCAAGTTCGTGTACCACTGCCACATCCTCAACCACGAGGACCACGGCATGATGGGGACGATCGTCGTCAGGAGGTAGTGGTCGGCGTCCCGTCGTCGCCGCGCCCGGCCGCACGACGTGCCCGCCGCAGCAGCGCGCGGGCCGCCTCCATCGCCAGGAACGACGGCACCACCACCGCCAGCGCCAGCATCGCCCCGCTGCCGAGCGCGTCGGCCACGAATCCCCGCCCCTGCCCGCCGAGCGCGAAGTAGAACACCAGCACGATCACGAGGAAGACCCCGAACCCGCCCACCGCGGTGACCGCCAGGTACCGGACGAGCCGCCGCCAGTCCTCGAGCGTCGCCGGCGGGTCGGCGACGGGCGTCCTGACGATCGGCGTCCGCGTGGCCGCCCACAGCGCCGCCAGGAACAGGACGAACGCCACCACCGTCGGCGCGATGACCTGCCCGACGAGGTGCCCCACGGCCGCGATCATCTCGACGACCTCACCGCCGCAGCAGGAACCGCCACCCCCGGATGAACAGGTGCCACCCCACCCACAGCCATGCGGCGAACAGGATCCACCGCCCGGGCGCGGTGCGCGTGACCTTGCGGAGCAGCTCGGACAGCGTCGGCCAGTCGTCGTTCGGGCGGAGCAGCCCGACGGCCTGCCAGGCGAACAGCGCGCCCACGATGACCGCATAGCCGATCAGCGGGACGATCACGCGGCGCCTCGACCAGGGTTCGTTCGGCGGACGTTCGGGTTCCACGCGGCACCTCCGTCGCTCGCTCGGCCGACCATGCGCCCGATGGTATGCCGCGCCGGTTCCGGGTCGTTCGAGCTCAGGCGGGAGCTGCGGAGCAGGAAAAGCGGCTCAAGCGACGGTGCCGGGCGAGCCGTCCTCGGCCTCGAACGGCAGGCCCTCGCGGGCCCAGGCGTCCATGCCGCCCTCGAGGTTGTACGCCTCGTAGCCGCGGGCCTGCATCATCAGCGTCGCGAGCTCGCTGCGGTTGCCGACGCGGCACACCATCACCATCGGCCTGCCCTTGTCGAGGTCCGCGCCCGCGCCCGACATCAGCTGGTTCAGCGGGATGTGGACGGCGCCGTCGATCCGGCCGGCGACCCACTCGTACGGCTCGCGGACGTCGACGACGGTGACGTCGCCGAGGCGTTCGTACACCCCGCGCGGCGTCGTGAGTTCGGCCTGCATGCCGAAAATCCTAGCAACCTGATCGGAATCGACGAATCCGACGGGCGGGCTTCAGCCCAGGTCGGCCAGCGCCCGCTGGAACGCCTCGAGCGTCCGCCCGTCGAACAGCACGAACCGAACCTCGCGCACGCGGGTGTCCGCGCGCGCCACGGTCCCGACGGCGAGGGGCGCGGCCAGGACCACCGGGTAGCCATAGATGCCGGTCGAGATGGCCGGGAACGCGACCGTCTCGGCGCCGATCTCGTCGGCGACCCGGAGCGACTCCGTATGGCACGACGCGAGGAGCTTCGAGCGGTCCTCGCTCGTCGAGAACACCGGCCCGACCGTGTGGATGACCCACGTCGCGGGCAGCCGGCCGGCGGTCGTCGCGACGGCCTGGCCGGTCGGCAGGCCGTCCGGATACTGCCCGGCGCGGATGCGCTTGCACTCGGCGAGGATCTCGGGACCGCCCCGCCGGTGGATCGCCCCGTCGACGCCGCCCCCGCCCATCAGGGAGGAGTTCGCTGCGTTGACGATCGCGTCGACCTGCTGCTGGGTGATGTCGCCCTGGACGAGTTCGATCTTCGGCATCCGCCCACGCTCCGGCCTGCGGGGAGTCAGCTCCTGCTGACAGCCGGAGGGTATCGGACGAACCCGACCCGCTGCTCGCGGCCGTGCTCCTCGGCGGCCATCGCGAGCGCGTCCTCGACCGATGCGGCGGGCTCGAACCCGACATGGCGGACGACGTCCGCGTCCTCCGCGCCGGCCACGATGACCCGGCCCGCGTGGCGCAGCCGCTTCAGCGGATACATCGCCATGATCGGGTGCACTGGATGGAACCCGAACCCGGTCCGGTATCTCTCGAGCAGGTCCTCCCG
>DATLUW010000247.1:0-6869 GCA_035577825.1 Actinomycetota bacterium
GCGACCGCCACAGCAGCGTTCCGTCCGGCTTGAAGGCGTACAGCGCCATGCGGTGGACCGGGTCGCCGAGCTTCACCCCGCTGACGTAGACGACGCCATTCGCGCCGACCGCGATGTCCGCCGGCCCGAAGTCGATGGGGAACGAACGCGACGGCGCCTCCGGATGCTTCGGGAACCACCCCACCACGCGTTCGTGATGCGGATCGACCATCCACACCTCGCCGTGCGGCCCCACGTCGAACGACCATGGGTACTCGCACAGGCCCTCCGGCGGGCAGAACCACGCGATCTGGTGCGGCCCGTCCCCCACGCTCGCCCGAGCCACGACCGCGTCCGGCCGTCGCAGGTGCCCGAACGAATGCTTCCCGAGCGCGATCGTGTGGAACGAGTCCCGGATGAAGCTCCGGAACGCCCCGGTCGCCGGGACCCGGCGGACGGCGCTCGTCCCCGAGTCGTGGAGCACGACGTAGTCCTCGACGTACCTCCCGGTCAGGAACTTCGCCGGGATCGTGCGATGCGTCCCTCCGTCGAACAGCCGCAGCCGGGTGAACGACGCGTGCGCGTCGTCGCGGACGAACACGTACGCCTCGGTCGGGTCGCCGCCGTCGGTCGTCTGCCACTCGACGCGCGCGACCGCCGGTTCGCCCCGCAGGATCAGCCCCGGCGGCTGATGCCAGACCTCGAACCCCGGCGCTGCCGGCGACGCGTTCACCGGGCTGCCGGCGGCGAGCCACAGCACCGCCCCGAACACGGCGCCCAGGCGCCGCCCCCACCTGCCCCGATTCGCGGACATGTCGGATCCGAGGCTACTCGTCCGGTTCGGCCTCGGTAAGCCAACGGGACATGATCACCTCGTCGCGGTAGCCGAACGACTTCTTCGACTGCCCGACGAGGCGGCCCTCCTCGTGGAACCCGAACTTCCGGTACAGGGCGATCCCCGCGTCGTTGTCGGGATAGACCTCGAGCGTGAGCTTCTCGACGCCGACCTGCCGCGCCCACCGCATGGCCGCCGCCATCAGCGCGGAGCCCAGGCCCTGCCCCCGCCAGGACGACTCGATGGCCATGCCGAGCGTGGCCACGTGGCGGTTCACCGGATGGGACATGCGTTCGATCGTGATGAGGCCGACGACCTGACCCCACGCCAGGGCGACGAACCGCGCCCGGTCGTCCGACCACGAGTCGCCCAGCGTCCGCCGGTAGTCCTTGACCGAACCGACGGTCTCCGTGCGAACCCACCGGCCCTCGTCGACCACCGCCTTCCACATCCGGAAGTACGAGGCCGCATCGGAGGAACGCGCCGGACGGATGCCGATGCCGGACGGCGGCGGCGACTCCAGCTCGGCGGGCGACAGCGCGCCCTCCCCGGGCGCGGCGGGAGCGGACCGCTCGAGGCCGGGCTCGTCAGGCATCGCCCTCGTTATCCGCCGTGCGCGACTCAGACGTCGTCATCGGTGGTGTCGGTCCGTTCCATGTGCTCGGGCGCGGCGACGCCGAGCAGCCCGAGGACGATCGCGATCGACTGCTTGGTCACCCGCGAGAGCCACAGCCGTGCCTGCGTCAGCTCGGGGTCGTCGCCCACCACCAGCCGGGCGTGCGTGCCGTCCGGGAGGCGTTCGCCGTAGAACCGGTGGAACAGCTGCGCGAGCTCCTCGGCGTACCGCGTCAGCCGCTGCGGCGCCCGGCCGCGCGTCGCGTCCGCGAGCTCGCCCGGCAGCTCGGCGACCCGGCGCATCAGGGCGATCTCGCTCTCGTCTTCGAGCAGCTCCAGCCTGGCGTCGTCGACCGGCCCCAGCGCCACCCCGCGTTCGGCCGCGCGGCGCATGATCGACGCGATCCGGGCGTGCGCGTACTGCACGTAGTAGACGGGGTTTTCCATTGTCTGCCGCGCGACCTCGTCGATGTCGAAGTTCATCGCGGAGTCCGGTCCGAACATCAGCAGGTGGTACCGCGCGGCGTCGGTCCCGACGGCGTCGATCAGGTCGTCGAGCGAGACGAACGCCCCCGCCCGCTTCGACATCTTCACGGGCACCCCGCCGCGCAGGAACGACACGAACTGGTAGATGAGGATCTCGGCCGCGTCCGGATCGAACCCCAGCGCCTTCGCCGCGCCCTTCACCCGCGCGACGTCGCCGTGGTGGTCGGCCCCCCACACGTACACCAGGTGGTCGAACCCCCGCGAGAACTTGTCGATCAGGTACGCGCAGTCCGCCCCGAAGTACGTGTGGATCCCGTTCGACCGGATGACCACGCGATCCTTGTCGTCCCCGTACGCGGTCGAACGGAACCACACCGCGTCGTCCTTGTCGTAGGCGTCGCCGGATGCGCGCAGGCGTTCGATCGCCTGGTCGATCTCGCCCTTCTCGGAGAGCGTGGCCTCGTGGAGATAGGTGTCCATCTCCACGCCGAACCGGGCGAGCGTCCGCCGGATGGACCCCATCGCGATGCCGGCGCCGTACTCGCGCATCCGCTCGAACCGCTCCGTGTCCTCGAGTTCCGCGAGGCCGGGCCCGTGGTTCTCGAGGATTTCCCGGGCGATATCGGTGACGTAGTCGCCGTGATAGCCGTCGTCTGGCACCTCGGCCTCCCGCCCGACCAGCGCCAGGTACCGCGCCTCGACCGACGCGCCGAACCGGTCCATCTGCCCGCCGGCATCGTTGAAGTAGTACTCGCGCTCGACGCCCCAGCCGGTCGCCTCGAACATCCGGGCGAGCGTGTCGCCGATCGCCGCGTTCCGCGCGTGGCCGATCGTGAGCGGACCGGTCGGGTTCGCGCTCACGAACTCCACCTGCACCCGCTTGCCGTTCGGCTCGGCCCGGCCGTAGGCGTCGCCGAGGGCGGCCGCCGCGCGGATCGCGTCGTGCAGCCACGTCGGCCGGACGAACAGGTTGACGAACCCGGGTCCGGCCACCTCCGCCTTCTCGATGAGCGGGTCGCCGGGCAGGTGGTCGATCACCGCCTGGGCCACGTCGCGCGGTTTGGCGCCGAGCCGCGACGCCCACACCAAGGCGAGGTTCGTCGAGAAGTCGCCGAACTCGCGGTTCGGCGGCCTGGTGAGCTCGATGCGCTCCGGCGGCGGGGCGTCGCCGAGCACGGCCGACGCCTCGTCGGCCGCCTCCCGGAGCACGGTGGTCAGGCGTTCCTCGATCACGGTTCGTGGAAGCGTAGCCGGACGCCAAGGGGCCTTCCCCGCGTGTGTCCGAATTGCCCTGATTCGTTTGACGGGTCCCGCCGGGCCCGCGTAGCCTGCCCGCGCTCCTTCCCCAATCGATCGGAACCCCCGTGGCCCCCCGTCTCCGTCGGCACGTGCTCGTCGCCCTGGCTTTGTGCCTGGCGGTGGGAACCCTGGCGCCGTCGGCGGCGGCGGACGAACGGGCCCGCCCGGCCCCGGTCACCGTGCCGGTCGACGTCCTGCTCGGCATTGGCGCACCCGCGCAGCAGGCCCACGGGCGGGCGCCGTTCTTCACCGCCGTGCGCATCGGCGGCGAGACACGGCCGTGGTCGCTCTCCGTGGCGACGGCGCAGCACCTCCGCCCGTACGAACGGACCTTCGGGGTGTCGTTCGCCCTCGCGGGGATCGTGCGGCCGACCGACGATGGGGCCACGATCGACACCGGCCGGCGGATGGCGCCGTGGGGACACCTTCGGTTCCGTCTGCGGGGGGCGAGGACGACGGTGTTCCGATCGCGGTGCGAGACGCGGACCGCGTCGACCGGCGAGCTGCGCCCGACCCGCCTCGGCGAACCGGGCTTCGACCTCCGCACCCACACCTCTCGGTTCCACGAGATCGTCCGGACCCGGATGCGCGGGACGCTCCTGCACCTCACCGAGCGGGTCGACCCCGGCTGCTCGTCGTCGGGGGGCCAGCCGCCGGGGTGCTACCCGTTCGCCGGGATCGCAACGGCGCCCGACCGGCGGCTGGACTTCGAGGCGGTGCGGCGGCACGGCGGCGGCGTCCAGCTCCTCGGCGGGTTCCAGGGGCGGCGGGTCGGCGACGGATTCCCGCTCGAGACGGTCGACGTCGGCATGCCGCCCGACGGGCGGCCGTTCCCCAACTCGCACTTCTGGACCGCGCGCGACGGCTCGGTCACGGTGCTGAAGGGCGCGAACGGCGGGCCGTTCCCGGGACGGATGCGGTTCACGCCGTCCAAGCCGCCGCACAACGACGGGACGAAGACTTGCCTCCAGTACTTCGAGAAGGGCAGGGCGACGGGGACGCTCCGGACGCGGTTCCAGGTGTTCGGGACGCGGCTCGTGCGAGGCGACCTGTTCGCGGAGATCACGATGCGCGCGGACGGCACGACGTCCGTCGGCGGGGCGCGACCGCCGGACGTCGCCTCCCTGTTCGCCACGCCGCTCCGGAGCACGGCGACCGGGGCCGCGCTGGCCGAGCTGATCCGCTCGGGACGGACGCCCCTCGCCGCACTGGGCGTCCTGGCCTCCCGCTGACCCCGGCTACCGCGGCAGCGGCACGGGCGTGCGCCGCTCCAGCCACACGCGGTAGTTCTCGACGTGGGCGAGCGGCTCGACCCGGTGATCGCAGGCCATCGGGTCGTCGCAGGGCGGGTTCCCTTCCATCGTGAAGTAGTTGAACCCGCACCCCTCGCAGCGAACGTCGAGCTCCTCGGGGAGGTACGCGCACTCGCCGTACGAGCACGAGTGCTCGCCCTCGCCGGTCGCGAAGTCGTACGAGCACCCCGGGCACGTCCGGAACTCCTGCCACCTGGCCATGAGCACCACCTTCGATCGCGGCCGCGGCCATCGAACCTCGTGGGGCCCTGTGGTGGGAGAGTCGATGGGCCCGTCGCGTCCGGGCCGTCTGCTCGGCGCGAGCTACGACTCCGGGGGCTCGCCCGCTGCAGCGTCCTTCGCGGCCTTGGTGCGGGTCGTCCCGCGGGCGGCGGCGGGCTTGCGCCCCGTCGTCTTCTTCGGCGGCGGGTTCGACGCCGCGGCACGTTCGGCCTCGAGGTGCTGGAGCGTCTCGATGAGCTCGAGCACGCGATGGGTCTGGTCGGTGCGGATGGTGACGGTCCGAACGGCGGTCTTCGCGCGGGCGGACTCCTCGGCCCGCTGGTCCAGCCAGGCCTGCCCGAATGTCTCCGTCCGCCCGAGTGTCCTCGTCACCGTGCCGCCGGCCCCGTCCGCGGCGGTTCCCTGCACGATCTCGACCTCGCCGTCGACGATCACGTGGAGGTACCGTCCCTCGCGCCCCTCCCGCACGATGACCTCGCCCGGCTGGAACACGTTCTCGCGGAGCTCATACGCACCCGACTGCGCGGTGGCGATCTCGGCCACGTCGCGCCCGGTGAGCGCGTTGATCAGCCAGTCGGCGAGCAGGTGCAGCCGCCGGTCCCACGTCACCGTGTACTTGAGCAGGAACGCCTTCATCACGTAGAACGCGGCGCTCCCCTTGAGCTCCACGCCCTTCAGCTCGCCGACGGTCACGTGGCCGCCGAGCGGGACGCCCTGGCCCGGCGGCCGGTACGCGTAGTCGACGAGCGCCGCGCCCTGGAACGTCCGGGCCACGTTCTTGCCGATGGTTCTGCCCTGCGCGATCGCCTCGAGCGCGCGCGGGGGCGCGTACCCGCCGTCCGGGTGCGGCACCTGCGCGCAGTCGCCGCCCGCCCACACGTTCGCGAAGCCGGGAACTCGGAGCGACCGCTCGACGACGAGTCGGCCGCGGGCGTCCTTCGGCACGTCGAGGCTCTCGACGATCGCCGGCATCTTCGTCCCGACGGCGCTGATGATCGTCCGCGACTGGAACTTCCGGCCGTCCGACAGCGTGACCTCGCCCGGGCTCACGGCCGCCACACCGACGCCCGTGATCGCCTCGACGCCGAGCGACGCGATGTGCTCCGACGCGAACCGCACCAGCTCGGGATGGCCCTCCGCGTGCCCGGCGCTTCCGACCGAGCCGTACATCTCCGGCAGGATCGTTGGGCCGGGTTCGACCAGGATCACGCGCGGCTCGCCGGGGTCGATCCCCCGGTAGTGGCGTTCGATCAGGATCCGGCACAGGTCGGCGAGCTCGCCGGAGACCTCCGTCCCCGCGTATCCGCCGCCCGCGATCAGGAACGTCATCAGGGCCTGCCGCTCCTCCGGGTCGGACTCGATCTCCGCCAGCTCGAACATCCGCAGGATGTGATTCCGCAGGTGGAACACGTCGTGGTAGGCCTTCAGCCGAAACGCGTGCTCGCCGAGGCCCGGGTACATCTCGAGGTTGTCCGCGCTCCCCAGCCCGACCACCAGGTGGTCGTAGCGGAGCATCCGGCGGATGCCGTCCGGCCGTGTGCTGGCGGTGACGGTCTGCTCGCCGAGGTCGACCTCCTCGATCTCCGCCTGGTGGAACCGCGCCGGCGGGAAGATCCGCCTCGACGGGCTGAGCACGGTCGACGCGGTGAGCCGCCCGACCAGGAACTCCGCGAGGAGACCGTGGTAGAAGAGGAAGTTCTCGCGGTCGAGGACGGTGACCTTCGCGCGGCCCTGCCGCATCAGCGGCCGCAGCGCCCTCGAGACGCCGAACGCGGTGAATCCCCCGCCCAGCACGACGACGTGGGGAGCTCGTCGATCCTGCATACGGCCCGCCTCCCGCCCCCGGGGGGACGCCCGTCGCCGCCCCCGTCAGGTCTCCGCTTCTACATCCGCGCGGCCGAACGGTCAATCGCGCCGCGATCGGCGCGGTCAGGGCTTGCGTTCGAACGCGCCCTCGTCGCACTTCCGGCCCTGGGGCCGGGCCACGCCGCGCTGGTCCTTTCCTCCGACGTGATGCGGTTGCCGCTCACCGTCGTGCCGCGGGGATGCATGGCGTGGGCGCAACGCGTTGCCTCCGATGCGTGGGGGGCGCCCCGATCCAGTACGTGGAATCGTTGAGG
>DATLUW010000248.1:0-10663 GCA_035577825.1 Actinomycetota bacterium
CGATCCGAGGGTCGTACGAGCTTCCGGCATGGGGAGGCCTCCTGGCTCGATCGAATCGGGCATCGGAGTTCGCCACCCTAGCGACACGTCGGGCCGGGAGCAAACCGAGCCCGCCGCACCGTCGTCCGGCCGGAGGCGACCGATCCCGTGCCTACACCGGGCTGGCGACGGCAGCGAGCGCGCGGATCGAGGGAACGAAGTAGTACGCGCCGGTGACCGGCCGCGTGTACCGGGTCAGGGCGTCGGCCGGCCCGTCCAGCGCCCCGGCCATGCTCTCGAGCATCCGCTCCAGCCGGTCCTGTTCGCTGCTGAATCCCACGAACATCGTCCCGTGATCGGTCACGGTTCCGAAGGGCATGTTCCGGCGGAAGATCCTGCCGAACCGGTCCTGGTCGGTCACCGCGACGTGCGAGTCGTCGGGGCGGTCCTCGAGCTCCTCGCTGTCGGGCTTCCGCCGGCCGATCACGCGCTCCTGGTCGGCCACGGCGAGCGACTCCCAGGACGCCGCGTCGTGCACCCACTTCTGCAGCAGCAGGACGGTGCCGCCGGTGCCCGGCCGCCCCTCCGGGACCAGCGCGACGTCCGGCGCGTCGACGAGCGTGGGGTTCTCGGTCCCGTCGATGAACCCAGTGAGGTCGCGGTCGTGCCGGTACGGCCAGCTCGACGTCTCCTCGGCCACCGTTGCCAGGCCGTCGACGGCCGCGATCGCCTCCCGCGCCGTGTCGAACACCACGTCGTAGGCGCTGCCGGAGAGCCACAGGACGGCATCGTGCTGCGTGGCCGGCATCGAGAAGCCGCCGGGACCGCTCACGGGCTCACCGAACCCGTGCACGTCCGCCGGCGCGTCGCCGGGCGCGACGGCGCGCCACAGCTCCGGCCGGAAGCCGGCGACCAGGTTCACGCCGCCCATCGTCGTCCTCGGCTCGCGCAGGGAGGACACCGCGCGGACCAGCGCCTCGCCCTCGTCGAGGTTCCGCAGTTCGAACTCCAGGTAGGCGTGCGAGGCGGTGCCGAGGGCGAAGATGCCGCTCTGGGGCGTGTCCATGCGCCGGATGATGCCACGGGGCCGCGCGCTCGACGAGCCGTTGCGGCGGGCTCAGCTCACGCGGGGGTCGGGCGCGTCGACGGTGACCGGCGTCCACCGATCGTCGCCCGGCTGCTTGACCACGGCCGACACGCGCCCGCTGCGGCCGCCGCCCCCGTCAACCGCCCATAACCGTTCGCCGACCATTCGCGGCGCGTCCTGGGGCGTGTGCCCGACGATCTGCCGGATGGCGTTCTCGCCGGCCAACGGCTCGATCTCGCTCAGGTCGCACCACAGCACGCCGCCGGGCTCGGGGTCGTAGCCCCGCACCGGGCCGGAACGGTCGATCACGGGGATCCGGTGGCCGTTCGCCAGGCGCTCCGCGAACGCGGAGGAGATCGCGTGGGCCGCGACGGTCGCCTGGGTCCCGACCTCCGGCTGGAACACCGGGTGCACCCCGGCGTGGGTGAGCAGCCAGCCGTCGATGGTCGCCGCGACGTGCCACCGGCCGTCGGACGCCTGCCGGCCGAGCGCGGCCAGCACGTCCGGGTGGACCTGATCGGGGCTCGCCATGCCCGCCCACCAGCAACTGTCGAGTCCGAACGCGTAGAAGGCCTCGTGGTTGCCGAGGAGCTGGAGGTCGATCCACCGCGAGCCGAGCTCGAGCGTGCGCCGGTCGGCGTCGGCCGTCTGGTGGCCGAGGTGAAGCAGGTCGCCGAGCTGCGCGACGAAGTGGGTGTCCAGCCGGTTGCCGTCGACGTCGATCGCGCCCACATGCCGCAGCAGCGCCTCGAGGCCGCCCGGCGCGGCGTGGACGTCGCCGATCACGACGCGAACCTGGTCCGGCCTCGGTTCGGGATGCACGAATCGGGAGCCTAGGCGAAACGGGTTGGCCAGTTCGGTCCGATGGGGGGACGGCCGGGCGCCGGGCGTGGAATCATGGGGACGCGAGTCGGTTGCGATCCAGGGAGGACTCGCCGGATGGGAGTCGGATTGGCGCTGGTCGGCGCGCTCGTCGACCGGCTCCTGCATCTGCACGGAGCGGTGGCGCTCTCGATCGTCTTCGCGCTGCCCGCGCTCGAATCCTCGGCGTTCGTCGGGTTCGTGTTCCCGGGGGAGATCGCCGTGATCCTCGGAGGCGTCCTCGCCTCGCGGGGGAACTTCCCCCTCGCACTGGCCGCCACGGCGGCGATCGCGGGGGCGTTCGCCGGCGACTCCATCGGCTACGCGATCGGCCGGCGGTACGGGCGGGGGATGCTGCGCGGCTCCATCGGGCGCCTGCCGTTCGTCCGGACGCGGCTGGACGCCGAGCTGGGCAAGGCGGAGGCGTTCCTGCTCCGGCGGGGCGCGTGGGCGGTGATCATCGGCCGGCTCACGGCGGCGCTGCGCGTGCTCGTCCCCGGCCTCGCCGGGATCGCCCGGATGCCGTACGGGCGCTTCGTCGCCGCGAACCTCATCGGGGCCGTGCTGTGGGGCGTGGGGTTCTCGGCGGCCGGCTACGCGGCCGGCGTGCACTGGGAGCACCTGCAGAGCGTTGCGGGGACCGCGGGCCTGATCGCCATGGGCGTGGTGCTGGTCACGTTCTTCACGGTGCGGATCGTGCTCGGCGGGCGTCACCGGCGGGCGCTGTTCGAGTCGGCGTCGAGGGCGGCGCAGTCACCGTCGGCCGATGCCGCCGAGCCAGGCGGGCACGCGGAGCCGGTCGAGCTCGACCGCTGACCCGGCCACGTCCACGCCAAAGTCCACGTCAGAGCACCCCCCACTTGGTCTTGGAGCCCCGCCGGAGGCGCCGGGCGTGGCGTCGATGCCGCCACCCCCGCGAGAGCCGCCGGAGCCAGCCTGGCGCTCGCACCATTCCATGGTGCACCTTTCCCGCGGACGTTCGTGTGAACTCCGTGCGGAAATTCCACGACATCTTGGTATGAGACGTTCGGGGCAACCGGAGACGAAGCCGAGGCTGCGGGTTTGCCCCGCCGGGCCGTCGGGGCACATGCTCCCCGCGTCGCCCGCCTCGACTTCGGGAGGAACGCATGGCGACCGATCCGACGACCGTCACCGAGCGCGAGCGGGCGCAGGTCGAGCAGGCCAACGCATCGGGGAAGCCGCCGGTGGTGTTCGTCCACGGTCTGTGGCTGCTCCCGGGCAGCTGGGACGCCTGGACCGAGGTGTTCGACGCCGCGGGGCTCGTCTCACTCACGCCGGGGTGGCCGGACGACCCCGAGACCGTCGAGGTGGCGAAGGCGCATCCGGAGGCGCTCGCCGGGTGCTCGGTCGGGCAGGTCGCCGACCACTTCGCCGATGTGATCGGCGCGCTGGGGCGCAAGCCGGCCGTGGTCGGACATTCGTTCGGCGGGCTGCTCACCGAGATCCTGGCCGGCCGCGGCCTGTCGGTCGCGTCGGTGGCCATCTCGCCGGCGCCGTTCCGCGGCGTCCTTCCGGTCCCGCTCTCCGCGCTGAAGGCCAGCTGGCCGGTGACCCGCAACCCCGGCAACCGGAAGAAGGCCGTGCCGCTCACGTACGAGCAGTGGCGGTACGCCTTCACCAACGCGGTCGGCGAGGACGAGGCGAAGCAGCTCTACCAGCGGTTCGCAGTCCCCGGGCCCGGGAAGCCGATCTTCCAGGCCGCGTTCGCCAACCTGAACCCGCGCACCGAGGCGAAGGTCGACACGAGAAACGCCGACCGAGGCCCGCTCCTGATCGTTTCCGGCGACTCGGACCACACGGTGCCCTGGTCGATCGCGAACGCGTCGTACAAGAAGCAGCGCCGCAACACCGGTGTCACCGAGATCGTGAAGATGACGAACCGCGGCCACTCGCTCACGATCGATGCCGGCTGGCGCGAGGTCGCGGACACCGCGCTCGCCTTCGTGCAGCGCTTCGTCTGATCCGCGCCGGCCTGCGGGCACCCGCACCGCGGTTCGTCCAGAGGAACGTCGTTGGACATCCCCGCCGGGCGGCCGCTAGCCTCCCGGCGCCCAATGTGAACGTTCCGTGACGCAGAGGTGAACGGATGCCATTCCAGGTCGTCCCGCGCGAGCAGGGCTTCTTCGTCCTGTTCGAGCGTTCCGCGGCGAACGTCGCCGCCGCGACGGTCGAGCTCGCCGAGCTCGCCCGGGACTTCACGGACGCGGAGGACCGCAGCCAACGCATCCGCTCGTTGGAGCACGAGGGCGACGACCTGACCCGCGAGGTCATCCACCGGCTCGACGTCACGTTCGTGACGCCGTACGACCACGAGGACATCTACGAGCTCGCGAGCGGGCTCGACGACATCCTCGACGCGGTCTGGGCGGTTGCCGACGCGATCGTCCTGCACCACATCGAGCGGCCGCTCCCCGAGCTGGGGCAGCTCGCGGACGTGCTCCGGAAGGCGGCCGCCGCGATCGTCACGGCCGTCGGCGGGCTGCGCGACGACGTCGACGTCATGCCGCACGTGATCGAGATCAACCGCCTGGAGAACGAGGGCGACCGGATCTACCGGCGGGCGGTCGCCCGCCTGTACTCCGGCGAGTTCAAGGCGATGGACGTCCTCAAGTGGAAGGACGTGCTCGGCGGCCTGGAGGCGGCCATCGACCGCTGCGAGGACATCTCGAACGTCATCGAATCCGTCGTCGTGAAGTACGACTGATGCTGGGGCTCG
This sequence comes from Actinomycetota bacterium, assembly GCA_035577825.1. Lineage (GTDB taxonomy): Bacteria > Actinomycetota > UBA4738 > UBA4738 > JACQTL01 > DATBHM01. The sequence continues at coordinate 4,665 of DATLUW010000248.1, forward strand.
TCGTCGTCATCCTCATCGCGCTGGTCTTCGACTTCTTCAACGGGTTCCACGACGCCGCGAACTCCATCGCCACCGTCGTGTCGACGCGGGTGCTGTCGCCGCGGCTCGCGGTGGTATGGGCCGCCTTCTGGAACTTCGCCGCGCTCCTCCTCGGGACCAAGGTGGCCGCCACGATCGCGACCGGAGTCGTCCAGCCGGACGTGTTCACGCTGGGTGTCGTGTTCGCCGGCCTGATCGGGGCGATCGCCTGGGACGTGATCACGTGGTGGTTCGGACTTCCCACCTCGTCCTCGCACGCGCTGGTCGGCGGCATGATGGGCGCGGCGGTCGCGGCGGCCGGATGGGACTCGCTGATCCCGTCCGGGATCCAGAAGATCGCCGTCTTCATCGTGCTCTCGCCGATCATCGGGCTGCTGCTCGCGTTCACGGTGCTCGTCGGGGTGCTGTGGCTGGTCCACCGGTACCGGCACGTGGAGCGGCTGCACCGCGGATTCCGGCGCGCGCAGCTCGTGTCGGCGGCGGCGTTCAGCCTGGGCCACGGGACGAACGACGCCCAGAAGACCATGGGTGTGATCCTCGCGGTGCTGATCGCCGAGCACCGGCTGCCGTCGACTGCGGCCGTGCCGTGGTGGGTGAAGATCGCTTCGCTCACCGCGATCGCGCTGGGGACCGCGTTCGGCGGGTGGCGGATCGTGCACACGCTGGGGGCGCGCATCACGAAGCTCCAGCCGGTCGGCGGCATGAGCGCGGAGGCGTCCGCTGCGGCCACGCTGTTCTTCACGGCCCACGCGGGGATCCCCGTTTCGACCACGCACACGATCACCGGGGCGATCGTCGGGGTGGGGACCACGCAGCGGCTGTCCGCCGTACGCTGGGGCGTGGCGGGCCGGGTGGTGTGGGCGTGGGTGCTCACGATCCCGGGGGCGTTCGTGATGTCGTACGTGCTCGAGTTGATCGTGAAGGGGTTCTCGTGACGGATCCGGGAGCGGAGGCTCGATGGGCGGCCTGATCGGGCGGCGGCCGCTGTTCTTCCTCGCGTGCGCCGTGATCTGCGCCCTGCTGATCGCGCCGACGCCGGCCGAGTTCCGGTGGGTGAACCTGACCATGATCGGCCTCGCGCTGTTCTGGGCCGTGATGCTCTCCGCCGAGGAGCTCGCGCGCCGCCGCCGGCGGAGCCGCACCCGCAGACGGACGCCCCCGCCCGAACCGGAGCCCGAGCCCGAGGGCGAACCCGCCGTCCCGTCCGCCCGCTGAGGGGCGCGCGCTGAGGCGCGGTCTCAGGCGGGGACGACGAACGTCGCCGTCCCCGCGTGGCGGAACTCGACGGGCGTGCGCAGGCCGGCCAGGTCGCCGTCGAGGTTGAGCTCGATCGGGGGGTCGGTCTCGATCCGGACCTCGCGTTCCGACTTGGCCAGCACGCCATCCAGACCGAGGTGCTCGCCCCGGCGAACCGCGAGCCCCACCCTGGCCAGGTCGATCGTTCCCCGAGCCGCGATCGCGCACGTGTCGAGCCGTCCGTCGCCCGGGTCGGCCCCCGGGAACAGCGGGATCCCGCCGCCGACCGTTCGGCCGTTCCCGACGCCGACGGCCACGCACCCGGCCCACTCCACGTCGTTGACCCGAACCGCGAACCGTTCCATGGAGGCGGCCGCGCGGGCGCCGGCCGTCAGGTAGGCGACCGGTCCGAGCAGCCGCTTCTCGGTGTCGCCGACCCGCTCGTCGACCTCGACCGGGAACCCGCCCACGGACGCGTTCACGAACCGGCGCTCCACGCCCGCCCCCGACGCGAGCCACACGTCGACCGGCCGCTGCCGGCCGCCTGCGATCGCCTCCGCTGCGTCCACCGGATCCTCGGGCATCCGGAGGGTTCGCGCGAAGTCGTTGCCGGTTCCCATGGGGATCACGGCGAACCGCGGTTCGTTCCCGGCGCCCGCCAGCGCGCCGATGACCCGCGACACGGTGCCGTCGCCACCCGCTGCCACGACGACGCCCGCGCCCGCTGCGGCCCGCCGGACCCCTTCGTCGTCGTCCGGGGAGGCGAACAACACGTCTCCCATCGGACGGAGCGCGTCGGCCAGGCGGTCCGGCGCGGCGTCGCCGGACGAGCCCGAACCCTGATTCAGCACGACGAGGACCCGCACCCTTCTTTGGTTCCCGCATCGCCGGCGCGGTACGCGCGGCGACCCCGGATCAGGCGTGCTTCAGGACCGTCGACTCGATGATGTTCGCGACGTCCTCGAGGCCGTCGACGCCCTCCTCGAGGTTGTCGATGACGTCCTTCCACTTGAGGACGTCCATCGCCTTGTAGTCCCCGGAGAACAGGTCGGCGACCGCGCGGCGGTACAGCCGGTCGCCCTCCTTCTCCAGGCGGTTGATCTCGATCCAGTACGGCTCGAGTCGGTCGCGCTCCATCTTCGGGAACTCCTTCAGCGCGGCCTCGGTCTGCTGGGCCGCCCGGAGGAGCACGTCGATCTGGGCCTTCATCTCGGGCAGGGGCCGTTCGATCCGGTGCAGGACGAACAGGTCGCTCACCGCGTCGATCGCGTCGAGCACCTCGTCGAGCGCCGACGCCAGCGCGTAGATGTCCTCCCGGTCCATCGGCGTGATGAACGTGGTGTTCAGCTTGCGGACGATTCCATGAGTGATCTCGTCGCCCTCGTGCTCGCGGTCCTGGATGCGCCGGGCTTTCACCTCGACGTCGTTGTAGTCCTCGATGAGGTCCTGGAGCAGCTCGGCCGCGGTGCGCAGGTTGCTCGCGGACTCGGCGAACAGGTCGAAGAACTCGTCGGCGCGCTGACTGATCTTCAGCTTCACGGCGGAACGCTCCGGGTGCGCATCGCGACCGCCATTCCACCACATGCGAACGGGGAAGCCCGCGTCCCGACGCGTTTGCCGAGCGCAGTTCGCCTGGTCCGGGTGATGGCGACGGGCGCCGTCGTCCGTCAGGGTGTGCGAGATGGCGGAGACCGGGAAGGCGTCTGGCTCGAGTTCGAACAAGCTGGCCATTCTCCTCGCGATGGCCATGTTCGTGCTGGTGGTGGACACGTCGATCATGAACGTGTCCATCTCGGCGGTCGTGCACGACCTGCACACCACCGCGAGCGGGGTGCAATCGGCGATCGCCCTCGAGGCGCTCGTGTCGGCCGCGTTCATCCTCATCGGGAGCAAGATCGGGGACCTGTTCGGGCGCAAGCGGGCCTACGTCCTGGGCCTCCTCGGGTATGCGATCGGCGCGCTCTCCATGGCCCTCGCGCAGAGCCTCGTCCCGGTCGTGATCTTCTGGGCGATCATCGGCGGCCTCGGCGCGTCGCTGCTGCTGCCGGCGATGCAGTCGCTCATCCACGGAAACTTCGAGGGGGAGGAACAACGGAAGGCCTATGCGCTGGTCGGGGCGGCGGCCGCGATCGCGGCGGCGGTCGGGCCGCTGATCGGCGGGTTCATCACGACGTTCCTGTCGTGGCGGATCGCGTTCCTGCTCGAGGACCTGATCATCATCGTGGTGCTCTCCGGCATCAAGCTCGTGAAGGACGCGCCGTACACCGGGCCGCGCCAGATCGACCTCCTCGGGGCGGGGTTGTCGATCATCGGGATGGGCGGCCTGGTGCTCGGGATCCTCGTGTGGGAGGAGGGCGGCGAGGCCGTGGGCGCCCTGCTCGCCGCCGGGGCGGTGGCCCTCGGTTCGCTGGCCTGGTGGCTGGTCAAGCGCAAGCGCGCCGGCAAGCCGACCCTGATCGACCCCGGCCTGTTCAAGATCGGGACGTTCCGGCTGGGGATCACCGGGCAGCTGCTCCAGCAGATCGCGCTCGGCGGCCTGATGATCGTGCTGCCGATCTACCTGCAGATGGTCTTCGAGTACAACGCGCTGCAGGCCGGCCTGTCGATCGCGCCGCTCTCGCTCAGCATGTTCGCGGTCGCGCTGGTCGCTGGGAAGCGCGCCGGCAGGCGGCGGCCGGCGGGGATCATCCGGGTGGGGTTCCTGCTGCTCGCGACGGGCGTCGCGATCCTGCTGCCGTTCGTGCCGCGCGTGGACTCGGGCTGGTGGCTGGTCCTGCCGCTGCTCGTGGCCGGGTCGGGCCTCGGCCTCTTGGTCTCCCAGCTGAACAACTACACATTGGCCCCCATGAGCGAGGAGCGGGTGAGCGAGGCGGCCGGCGTGAACTCCGCGGGCGGTTCCTTCGGGTTGTCGTTCGGGCTGGCGTTCGCCGGGGCGATCATGCTGATGTCGCTGTCGATCATCTTCACCACGAAGGCGCAGGACAGCACGGTGCTGACGCCGGCCGAGCAGGAGCAGGTCGCCACCGCCCTGAACCACGACGCGGAGGTCATGAGCAACACCGCCCTGGAACAGCAGCTCGAGGGGCAGCCGGCAGACGTCCAGGCCGAGATCCTCCGCATCAACACGGAGTCGCGGCCGATCGCGCTGCAGATCGCGCTGCTCGTGCCGCTGATCGCCGGCCTGCTCGGCCTCGCGAACGCCTTCCGAATGATGAAGCAGCCCGATCCCGTGTCGAGCGGCGCCTCCGAGGGCATGGTCCTCGGCTGATACGCGCGCCGCGTGCGAACCTGGTTCGCATGCGACCCGGGAACTACGCGGAGCAGGCGCGGACCTACGACGAGACGCGGCGGGCGAGTCCCACCATCCTGGCTGCGGTGCGCCGGGCGCTCGGCCCGCCCGGAGGCCGACGGCTGCTCGACCTCGCCGGAGGAACCGGGAACTACGCCGTACCCCTCGCCTCCGACCGCTTCCGCGTCGTGGTCGCCGACGCCGCGCCGGCCATGCTGGAACGGGCGGCGACCAAGCTCCCGCCGGGCTCGACGGCCGCCGCCGACGGCGCGGCGCTGCCGTTCGCCGATGCCTCGTTCGACTGCGCCACGCTGGTCTCGGCGTTCCACCTGTTCGAAGACAAGCCCGGCGCGCTCGGCGAGGTGCGCCGGGTGCTCCGGAGCGGCCCGTTCGTCCTGCAGGTGTTCACCCGGGAGAACCTCGTCCCCCTGTTCACCCACGAGTACTTCGACCACCCGATCCACCGCGAGGTGCGCGAGACCCTGGACGAACACCTCGGACTGCTCCGGGAGGCCGGGTTCGACGTGGTCGAGATCCAACGGCTCGCGTACCGCGGCGCGGAGGACGGGTCGCTCTCCGCGCTGCAAACCGACGCGGCGCTGGTCGCCGACGAGCGGCGCCTGCGCAACACGAGCTACTGGCAGCGGATGGACGAGGACTCGAGACGGCGCGGGCTCGAGCGCCTGCAGCGCGACCTGGCGAACGGCCGACTCGAACGGAAGGTCCGGCGCGGCCTCGAGCTCGCCGAGACCCACGGGCACGTCACGGTCCTGGTGGCGCGACCGGCCCGTTGACTTCAGCCCGGCTGCCGCCGAAAGTGGCGTGGGAGGTGGGCGATGCGCCTTCGCCAGACGCGGGACGCCGCGGTCCGGACGGCCGCGATCGTGGTGATGGCGCTCGCCGCCGTCGGCGCGACGTCCGTGCCGGCCCGGGCCGGCGCCATCGCGGTGACCACCACCTCCGACGAGGCCGGAAGCGGCCCGGCGTGCTCGCTGCGGGAAGCGATCCTCTCCGCGAACGGCGACTCAGCGGTCGGCGGTTGTGCCGCCGGCAGCTCGACCGCCACGGACGTCATCTCGCTCCCGCCCGGCGACTACGCGCTCGCCGCGGGAGGAACGAACGAGGACGCGGCCGCCGACGGTGATCTCGACGTCACCGGCAACGTGGACATCGAGGGCGCGGGCGCCGACGTGACGGTGGTGGACGGCAACGGCAGCGTCGGCGGGGAGCGGGTGTTCCAGGTCTTCGCCCCCGCGGTCGTGACGATCCGGGGGGTCACGATCCGCGACGGGCACGGGGGAAGCGGCGGCGGCCTCTCGAACCTCGGGGGGACCGTTCATCTTCTCCACAGCGCCGTGACGGGGAACGTCGGGGGCAACGGCGGGGGCCTCCTCAACCAGTCGGGGACGCTCGACGTGGTCGACAGCGTCGTGGA